>NZ_JBKFTO010000010.1:0-244848 GCF_050432925.1 Pseudomonas sp. 18175
GCGAGTTCACGTCTCAACCGACCGGGTGCTTAGGGCTGCCAAGTCGAATAAACAGGCTGAAACATGACTTTAAACAGCTTTTAAACGCCGACCTTGAAAGGCATGTCTCTTAGATCGGGCAAGTCACGCCCGTGCCGCCAATCCCGCAATAGCCCTGCGGGTTCTTCGCCAGATACTGCTGGTGATACGCCTCGGCGAAGTACACCGTGGGTGCTTCTTCGATTTCGGTGGTGATTGCACCCAAACCGGCCTTGGTCAATTCGCCCTGATAGGCTTGGGCACTGGCCTGCGCCGCCGCCAATTGCTCCGGCGTAGTCGCATAGATCACCGAGCGGTACTGGCTGCCGATGTCATTGCCCTGGCGCATGCCCTGGGTCGGGTTGTGCAGTTCCCAGAACATCTTCAACAAATCTTCGTATTTCACCTTGGCCTGGTCGTACACCACCAGCACCACTTCGCTGTGGCCGGTCAGGCCCGAGCAGACTTCTTCGTAGGTTGGGTTCGGCGTAAAGCCGCCAGCGTAGCCGACCACGGTGCTGACCACGCCATCGCGCTGCCAGAACTTGCGCTCGGCGCCCCAGAAGCAGCCCAGGCCAAAGATCGCAAAGCCGACGTCATCCAGGAAGGGGCCCAGCAGTGGGTTGCCGTTGACGAAGTGGGTCTCAGGCAGCGTCATTGGGGTTTCGCGGCCAGGCAAAGCTTGTTCTGCAGTAGGAAGCACGTTTTTGTTCACCAGAATTTCCGAGCGCAAGACCATGATCAGTCCTCTCAGTCAGATTGAGTAATGTAAGAAGTCAGACCGCCAGTGTGCCCGAGTGTTACCGCACTGTCAGGCGATTGGCCCGCGCGGATAGCGCTTGAGCATCTCCAGCAGCTCTGCGCCGGGGATTGGGCGGTCGAACAGATAGCCCTGGCCCACATCGCAACGGTGCCGGCGCAGGAACGCCAGCTGTTCAGCGGTCTCAATGCCTTCGGCCACCACCTTCAGCTTGAGGTTGTGGGCCATGGCGATCACCGCCGAGGTGATTTCCATGTCGTCCTGGTTGTCCGGGATTTCGTGGATGAAGCTGCGATCGATCTTAATGATGTCGATGGGGAATTTTTTCAAGTAGCTCAGCGACGAATAACCGGTGCCGAAGTCGTCCATGGCCAGGGTCAGGCCAAAGCTCTTTAATTGATCCAGCTGCAGGCGCGTGTCTTCAGTGGCTTCCAGCAACAAGCCTTCGGTCAGCTCCAGCTCCAGCAGGTTGGCCGGCAGGTCTTCTTCCTTGAGGATGGTGGCAATCGAGGCCACCAGATCCGGGTCGGAGAACTGCTTGGGCGACAGGTTGATCGCCACCTGCAAGTTGCCCATGCCTGCGGCGCTCAGTTGCTTGCTCATGCGGCAGGCCTGGCGCGCAATCCATTTGCCGATGGGGATGATCAAGCCGGTCTCTTCGGCCACGCTGATGAACTGGTCGGGGCGGATCATGCCTTTTTCCGGGTGGTTCCAGCGCAGCAGCGCTTCCATGCCCAGTAAACGCCCGCTGCGCAGGCACAACTTGGGTTGGTAGAACACGTCCAGCTCGTTCTGGGTGAGGGCGCGGCGCAGGTTGTTTTCCACGAACAGCTTGTAGCTGGCCTCGGCGTTCAGCGCTTCGGTAAACACCTGCACCTGGTGTTTGCCGTTGGCCTTGGCCTTGTGCAGGGCCAATCCAGCGTTACGCATCAGGGTTTGCGGGTCGCGGCCATGCAACGGCGCACAGGCCAGGCCCACGGAGCCGGTGACGCTGATCAATTGGTTGTCGACGAACATCGGCTTGTCGAGGGTCGCCAACAGTTGGCTGGCGACTTGCTGGCCGGTCTCCAGATCGGTGTCGTCCAGCAGCACCGCAAATTCGTTACTGGCAAACCGCGCCAGGCTGCCACCGGCACTCAGGCTGTTGCGCAGACGACGGGCCAGGCTGATCAGCAGCTTGTCGCCGGTCTGGTGGCCGAGGCTGTCGTTGATCCGCTTGAAGTTGTCGATGTCCACCAGCAACAGGCTGATGGGGCTGTCGCTGTCGCGGGCAAACCGTTCGTCGAGGTTGCGGATGAACGCCGGGCGGTTGCCCAGGTTGGTCAGGTTGTCGGTGTACGCCAGGCGCTCGATGCGCTGCTGGGCCAGCTTGGTCTGGGTGATGTCTTCGTAGATGCCGATGTAGTGGGTCAACTCGCGGTTGTCGCCATACACCTTGGAAATCGACAACTGGCCCCAGTAGGGTTCCAGGTTTTTGCGCCGGCTTTTGAATTCACCCTGCCAGCTGTTGCTCTTGGCCAGGCTCGATGGAGCGTCGAACAGCAGCTCACTGAGGTTCTCCAGCGCCGGCAGTTGGGCCAGTCGATGGCCGTGGACTTCTTCGGCGGTGTACTGGGTGATCGCGGTAAAGCTTGGGTTGACGTACTCCACCACGCCATCGCAATTGACCAGCAGAAAGGCGTTGGCACTTTGTTCCACGGCGCGTTGGAACAGGTGCAGCGCGCTGGTGGCCGTACGGCGGTTGTGGTTGTTGATCACTTGCGCGAACTGGTCCGCCAGCTCACCGGCAAAGGCAATCTCGTCGGCCTGCCACAGGCGCGTGGTGCCGATTTGCTCCAGGCACAGTACGCCGACCACCTGGCCGTCGACGCGGATGCTGGCGTCGAGCAGGGCGTGGATGTCTTTGCTGCGCAGTTCATCGGCCAGCTCACGGGTGCGCGGGTCGCGTAGCGCATTGGTAGCGTCGATCGCGCGGCTGCTGTGCAGGGCTTCCAGGTAGTCCGGGAACTCGCTGGCGTCGATAGGCTCGGGCATGTAGTGCTGTTGGTCGGCGCGGGTGTAGGCGGCAATTGGCACCAGGCGCTGCTCTTCGAGGTGCCAGATGCGAGCGCTGTCGACCTGGTAAATATCGCAGGCGCTGCGGGTGATCAGCTCGGCGGCTTCTTGCAGCGAGTTATTGGCGGTGTAGCGTTGGCGGGCCAGCAGCAGGATCAGTTCCTGCTGGGCGCGCACGCGCTCCAGGTGTTGCAGTTGTTCCTGTTGCGCACGCTGGTTGAGCTCCAGGGCGATCTGTAGGCGGCTGTTCTGGCTCTCCAGGTCCGCCGTCGGTGCGGGGGAGGAGGCTTCGCTGAACAAGCCGTCGACCACCATCAAGTAGCCGCGCAGCAGGTGGCGATTGTGTTGTTTGTAGGCTTCGCCCATTTCCAGCAGGCTCAGGGGGCCGTCGCTGGTGTGCAGGGTGTAGCGCACCAGATAGTGAGGGCTCTGGGTCAGTTGCTGTTGGATGGTGTCGTGCAGTTGATAGCGTGCCTGGGGCTCCATCAGGCTGGCGTAGGGCGTGCCGAGCAGGGCACACAACTCGACCGCCGGCAGGCCAAATTGGCGCTCACAGTTGGGGTCGAGGTAGAGCAAGGCCCAGCTCGCCTCATTAAGCCGCTCGAAACGCAGCATACCGAGGCGCGAAGGCACCGGTAATTGCGTCACTACCTCGGCCGCCATACGGGCGACATCGGGTTGGCTTTTCATGGGGAGACTCACTTGAAATAACGCGCACGGCGCCGGGCTCACGCCCTCTTTTCTGTTGCCTGCGGCAAGGTTGCATCATGCAGCGCGGGCTGACAAGAGAGGATGAAGGCTAAGTGCTATAAGGGTGTTATCGGCCGCGAGAGGGGATTCTTCAATCGGGGTGATGGAAGGTGTACAAGCTTGTTTTTCTTGTCCAATAAATACGCAAAAAAAGCCCCGCCAATTGGCGGGGTTGAGGTACGAGCGTGGCGCTCGGAAATCGGTGCAACCGGGCCGCCCTGGTTAAAGGGCGGCCCGTTGAGGCTTACAGCAAGATGGTGCGGATGTCGTTGAGCAGTTGGCTCAGGCGCTGCGTGAAGCGTGCAGCGGCGGCGCCGTTGATCACACGGTGATCGTAGGACAGCGACAGTGGCAGCATCAGCTTCGGCTGGAACGCTTTACCGTCCCACACAGGCTGGATAGTCGCCTTGGACACACCCAGGATCGCCACTTCCGGCGCGTTGACGATTGGCGTGAAGCCAGTACCGCCAATGTGGCCGAGGCTGGAGATGGTGAAGCACGCGCCCTGCATGTCGTCCGGGGTGAGCTTCTTGTCACGCGCCTTGGCAGCCAGTGCAGCAGCCTCAGCGGCCAGTTGCAGCAGGCTCTTCTGGTCGACGTTCTTGATGACCGGTACCAGCAGGCCGTCAGGGGTGTCTACCGCGAAACCAATGTTCACGTACTTCTTGCGGATGATCGCCTTGCCGCTAGGTGCCAGCGATGCGTTGAAGTCCGGCAGTTCCTTGAGCAGGTGTGCGCACGCCTTGAGCAGCAGTGGCAGCACGGTCAGTTTCACGCCGGCCTTCTCGGCGACGGCTTTCTGCGCGATGCGGAAAGCTTCCAGGTCGGTGATGTCGGCCTGGTCGAACTGGGTCACGTGCGGGATGTTCAGGTAGCTGGCGTGCAGACCGGCCGCGCCGATTTGCATCAGGCGGGTCATCGGCACTTCTTCGGTCTCGCCGAAGCGGCTGAAGTCCACGGTGCGGATCGGCGGAATGCCCGCACCGCCAGTAGCGCCGCCGGCAGCCGGAGCTTCCTTGGCTTTGTGCATCATTGCCTTGACGTAAACCTGCACGTCTTCCTTCAGCACACGGCCGTGAGGGCCGGTGGCCGCCACTGCGCTCAGCTCAACGCCGAACTCGCGGGCCAACTGGCGTACCGCAGGGCCTGCATGAACCTTGGCGCCACTTGGCGCAGGTGCAGCAGCAATCGGCGCCGGAGCGGCCTCAGCTTTTGCAGCAGGCGCAGGCGCAGGAGCGGCAGCAGGAGCCGCTTCAGCCTTGGCAGCCGGAGCCGCCGCAGGTGCTGGAGCAGCGGCCGGCGCAGCGCCTTGTACTTTCAACGTGAGGATGAAATCGCCAGTGCCGACTTCGTCTTCCAGCTTGACCGCAATGCTTTCCACCACGCCGGCAGCCGGCGAAGGGATCTCCATGGAGGCCTTGTCGGACTCCAGGGTGATCAGCGACTGGTCGGCTTCGACGGTGTCGCCGACTTTAACCAGCAGCTCAATGATCTTGGCCTTGCCCGACGAACCGATGTCCGGGACGTGAATGTCCTGAACAGAGGCCGCAGCTGGAGCAGCAGCCGGGGCCGCTGGGGCCTCGGCTGGCTTCTCGGCAGGAGCGGGTGCCGCAGCGGCAGCTGGAGCCGCCGCTGGTGCAGGCGCCGCATCAGCGGCACCTTCGATTTCCAGTTCCAGCAGTTCGTCGCCTTCTTTCAGGCGGTCGCCCAGCTTCACTTTCAGGCTCTTGACCACGCCGGCCTTGGGAGCAGGGATTTCCATGCTCGCCTTGTCCGATTCCAGGGTCAGGATGCTCTGGTCGGCTTCGACGGTGTCGCCGACCTTCACAAACAGCTCGATTACTTCACCTTCACCGCTGCCGATGTCAGGTACGCGAATGAGTTCGCTCACAAAAAATC
Source organism: Pseudomonas sp. 18175 (assembly GCF_050432925.1). Classification (NCBI taxonomy): domain Bacteria; kingdom Pseudomonadati; phylum Pseudomonadota; class Gammaproteobacteria; order Pseudomonadales; family Pseudomonadaceae; genus Pseudomonas; species Pseudomonas sp. 18175. The sequence goes on from NZ_JBKFTO010000010.1 coordinate 5,483, forward strand.
TCCTCAGCAGTCCAGTGGGTTGCGTTTTTCCGGGTTGATCCCGAACTTGACGATAGCGTCAGCCACCACCTTAGGTTCGATCTCACCACGGTCAGCCAAGGCTTCCAGGGCTGCCAACACCACGAAGTGACGGTCTACTTCGAAGAAGTGACGCAGCTTCTTGCGGCTGTCACTGCGGCCGAAACCGTCGGTGCCCAGGACTTTGAATTCCTTGGACGGGACCCACTGGCGAATTTGTTCGGCGAACAGCTTCATGTAGTCGGTAGAGGCAATGACTGGACCCTTACGGCCGGCCAGGCACTCTTCGACGTAGCTCTTCGCTGGTTTTTGACCAGGCTTGAGGCGGTTGCTGCGCTCTACGGCCAGGCCGTCGCGACGCAGTTCGTTGAAGCTGGTGACGCTCCACACGTCGGCACCGACGTTGAACTCTTCACGCAGGATCTTCGCCGCTTCACGCACTTCGCGCAGGATGGTGCCGGAGCCCATCAGCTGTACGTGGTGCGCTGCTTCCTTGGTGTCTTCTTCGAGCAGGTACATGCCCTTGATGATGCCTTCTTCCACGCCAGCCGGCATTGCAGGCTGCTGGTAGGACTCGTTCATCACGGTGATGTAGTAGAAAACGTCCTGCTGCTCTTCGGTCATCTTCTTCATGCCGTCCTGGATGATCACCGCCAGCTCATAGCCGTAGGTTGGATCAAAGGTGCGGCAGTTCGGGATGGTGGCAGCCAGGATGTGGCTGTGACCGTCTTCGTGTTGCAGGCCTTCGCCGTTCAGCGTGGTACGGCCGGCGGTACCGCCGATCAGGAAGCCACGGGTACGGCTGTCGCCTGCTGCCCAAGCCAGGTCGCCAATGCGCTGGAAGCCGAACATCGAGTAGAAGATGTAGAACGGCAGCATCGGCTGGTTGTGGCTGGAGTACGAAGTACCGGCAGCGATGAAGGAGCTCATGGCGCCCGCTTCGTTGATGCCTTCTTCGAGGATCTGGCCCTTCTTGTCTTCCTTGTAGAACATCACCTGGTCTTTATCGACTGGCTCGTAGAGCTGGCCGACGGAGGAGTAGATGCCCAACTGACGGAACATGCCTTCCATACCGAAGGTACGGGCTTCGTCCGGGATGATCGGAACGATGCGCGGGCCGATGTCCTTGTCCTTGACCAACTGCGCCAAAATACGCACGAAGGCCATGGTGGTGGAGATTTCACGGTCGCCCGAGCCATCCAGGATCGCCTTGAGGGTGCTCAAGTCTGGCGTCGGTACGCTGAAGCTGTTGGCGCGGCGCTGTGGCACGAAACCGCCCAGTGCAGTGCGGCGCTCGCTCAGGTAGCGGGCTTCGGCGCTGTTTGGCTCTGGCTTGAAGAACGGCAGGTCTTCCAGCTCTTCGTCTTTGACCGGGATATCGAAGCGGTCGCGGAACAACTTCAGGCTTTCAACATCAACCTTCTTGGTGTTGTGCGCAGTGTTCTTCGCTTCGCCGGCACCGGTGCCATAACCTTTGATGGTCTTGGCCAGGATGACGGTCGGTTGTTCTTTGTGGTTGACCGCTTCGTGGTACGCCGCGTAGACCTTGTACGGGTCGTGGCCGCCACGGTTGAGTTTCCAGATCTCGTCGTCGGACAGGTCTGCAACCATTGCCTTGAGTTCAGGCGTGTTGAAGAAGTGTTCACGTACGAACGCGCCGTCTTTGGCTTTGTAGTTCTGGTACTCGCCGTCGATGACTTCGTCCATGCGACGTTGCAGGATACCGTCGACGTCCTTGGCCAGCAGTGGGTCCCAGAAACGGCCCCAGATGACTTTGGTCACGTTCCACTGAGCACCGCGGAACACGCCTTCGAGTTCCTGGATGATCTTGCCGTTGCCGCGAACCGGGCCGTCGAGGCGCTGCAGGTTGCAGTTGATGACGAAGATCAGGTTGTCCAGCTTCTCGCGGCCAGCCAGGGAGATGGCACCCAGGGATTCCGGCTCGTCGCACTCGCCGTCGCCCAGGAAGCACCAGACTTTCTGCTTGCCTTCAGGGATGAAGCCACGGGCTTCCAGGTACTTCATGAAACGTGCCTGGTAGATCGCCTGGATTGGGCCCAAGCCCATGGATACAGTCGGGAACTGCCAGAAATCAGGCATCAGCCAAGGGTGCGGGTAGGACGACAGGCCCTGACCGTCCACTTCCTGGCGGAAGTTGTTCATTTGTTCTTCGCTGATGCGACCTTCCATGAACGCACGGGCGTAGACGCCTGGCGAGGTGTGGCCCTGGAAGTAGATCAGGTCGCCGCCGTGTTCGTCGGTCGGGGCCTGGAAGAAGTAGTTGAAGCCGATGTCATACAGGGTTGCGCTGGAAGCGAAGCTGGAGATGTGACCGCCCAGGTCCGAATCTTTCAAGTTCGTGCGCATTACCATCGCCATGGCGTTCCAACGTACCAGCGAGCGAATGCGGCGTTCCATGAACAGGTCGCCAGGCATGCGTGCTTCGTGGGTAACGGGGATGGTGTTGCGGTATGGCGTAGTGATGGCGTAAGGCAATTGCGAACCGCTGCGGGTTGCGAGTTCGCCCATACGGGTCATCAGGTAGTGAGCACGGTCTTCGCCTTCTTTGTCGAGAACCGATTCCAGGGCGTCCAGCCATTCCTGGGTTTCGACGGGATCGAGGTCTTGCATGGCTTGCTCCAGGGCGGAAAGGCTACCAGAATCGGTTGCCTGAAGTTTGCGACTGGCCTTGTGGGCAGACGACATAAATTCTTGGATGGCCGAAGGTTGCTTCGGCGTCCTGTAGTTTTACTACAAATCGTCGGCCATTTCAGCCTTTCGAATGTATATACGAGTAGTAAAACTACACAAGACTGAGCGTATGGCTCGGTCTGGCTGGTGAGCATAATCGTTATTGTTGATCTTTTGCGAACAAGAAAAGGTGAAAGCTTGATGTTTGCTGCCAAAATGAAATTAATTTCAGCTATTTCTAACCTTTGTTCGACAGTCCTTCACCGAGCGTGGTTCTGGCGTTCACAACAAGTAGCCAATTACGCGCCGATCAAGGATAGACCATGAGCATTCCAACACTGGCCGAACTGCCGGCCATTCTCTTGCCAAAAGCCCAGCGGGCCGAGCAGTCATTTCGTGACGCGGTGGCCGCGCTGGACGACGATCATGGACTTTCTGCGTGGGCGCCGCAACGCTGGGCCGACTTCGCCCGGGTGTGCGCCGCCAGTGATTTCGTCATTGAACAGAGTGTTCGTGACCCTTTGATGTTGCTGGAGCTGGCGGCCTGGGGTGAGCTGGACCGAGGCTTCGCCCCCGGCGAACTGTGCGGGCAAATTGCTGGCGCTGTGCAACAGGCCGAAACAGAAGAAGAACTGGGCCGCGTGCTGCGCCGCCAACGCACGCGCCAACAGGTGCGCATCATCTGGCGCGACCTGACCCGCCAGGCAGACCTGGTGCAAACCTGCCGCGACCTGTCCGACATGGCCGACGCCAGCATCGACCAGGCCTACCAATGGCTGTACCAGCGCCACTGTGTGCTGTTCGGCACCCCTACCGGTCGGCGCAGCGGTGAGCCGCAGCACATGGTCATCCTTGGCATGGGCAAGCTCGGTGCGGTGGAGTTGAACCTGTCGTCGGATATCGACCTGATCTTCGCCTACCCCGAAGGCGGCGAAACCGTGGGGGTGAAGCGCGCCCTGGATAACCAGGAATTTTTCATCCGTCTTGGTCAAAAACTGATCAAGGCCCTCGACCCGATGACCGTCGACGGTTTTGTGTTCCGTGTCGACATGCGCCTGCGTCCCTACGGTTCGGCCGGTGCGCTGGTGCTCAGCTTCAACGCGCTGGAGCAGTACTACCAGGACCAGGGCCGCGACTGGGAACGCTACGCCATGATCAAGGCGCGGGTGGTGGCTGGCGACCAAGTGGCCGGTGCGCAACTGCTGGAGATGCTGCGCCCGTTCGTTTACCGGCGTTACCTGGACTTCTCCGCCATCGAAGCGCTGCGCACCATGAAGCAGTTGATCCAGCAGGAAGTACGGCGCAAGGGCATGGCCGACAATATCAAGCTGGGCTCGGGCGGCATCCGCGAGGTGGAGTTTATCGCCCAGGCGTTCCAACTGATCCACGGTGGTCGCGACCTCAGCTTGCAGCAGCGCCCGTTGCTCAAGGTACTCGGCACGCTGGAAGGCCAGGGCTACCTGCCACCAACGGTGATCGCCGAACTGCGCGACGGCTATGAATTCCTGCGTTACACCGAACACGCCATCCAGGCGATTGCCGACCGCCAGACCCAGATGCTCCCGGACAGCTCCGAAGACCAGGCGCGCATCGCCTTTATGCTGGGCTTTGCCGACTGGGCCGCGTTCCACGAGCGCCTGATGTATTGGCGTGGTCGAGTGGACTGGCATTTCCGCCAGGTCATCGCTGACCCGGATGAAGAAGAGGGCGAAGAAAGCGAATTGGTTGTAGGTGGTGAGTGGTTGCCGTTGTGGGAAGAATCCCAAGATGAAGAGGCCGCCTGCCGCCAATTGGCCGAAGGCGGCTTCAGCGACGCGACCAAGGCCCTCAAAGCTCTGGCCGGCCTGCGCAACAGCCCGCAATTGCGCGCCATGCAGCGACTCGGCCGTGAACGGTTGGATGCGTTTATCCCGCGTCTGCTGGCCCAGGCCGTCGAACACGCCAACCCGGACCTGGTGCTGGAACGCGTATTGCCACTGGTGGAAGCCGTGGCCCGCCGTTCCGCTTACCTGGTATTGCTCACGGAAAACCCCGACGCCCTGCGCCGCCTGTTGACCCTGTGCGCCGCCAGCCCGTGGATTGCCGAGCAAATCACCCGTTTCCCGTTGCTGCTGGACGAGTTGCTCAACGAAGGCCGCCTGTTCAAGCCGCCGTTGGCGCCGGAACTGGCGGCCGAGCTGCGCGAGCGCCTCACGCGCATCCCCGAGGATGACCTTGAGCAGCAAATGGAAGCCTTGCGTCACTTCAAACTGGCTCACCGCCTGCGCGTGGCCGCGTCCGAAATCGCCGGCAGCCTGCCGCTGATGAAAGTCAGCGACTACCTCACCTGGCTTGCCGAAGCCATCCTCGAACAAGTGCTCGCCCTGGCCTGGCGCCAAACCGTGGCGCGCCACGGCTCGCCGCAGCGCTTGGATGGCACCCTGTGCGATCCTGGGTTCATCATTGTCGGTTATGGGAAAGTCGGCGGCATCGAACTGGGGCATGGTTCGGACTTGGACCTGGTGTTTATCCACGATGGCGACCCGCAGGCCGAAACCGATGGCGCCAAGCCGATTGACGGCGCGCAGTTCTTCACTCGCCTGGGCCAGCGCATCATTCACCTGCTGACCACCCAGACCAACTCCGGTCAGCTGTATGAAGTGGACATGCGCCTGCGACCCTCCGGCGCCTCCGGGTTGCTGGTCAGTTCGTTGGGGGCGTTCGACCGTTATCAGCAAAATGAAGCCTGGACCTGGGAACATCAGGCCCTGATCCGCGCGCGGGTGCTGGTGGGCAGCCAAGATGTGGGCCAAGCGTTCGAGCAGGTGCGGGCCAAGGTGTTGGGGCGTGAGCGCGACTTGGCCAAGCTGCGCCAAGAGGTCAGCGAGATGCGCGCCAAGATGCGTGACAACCTGGGCACCAAGGCCACGGCGGCCGGTACCGGCGCCAATGCCTTTGAGGCCACGGCGGTGTTCGACCTTAAGCAGGACGCCGGAGGTATCGTCGATATTGAATTTATGGTGCAATACGCGGCTTTGGCGTGGTCTGCGCAACATCCATCGTTGCTGCGCTATACCGACAATATCCGCATTCTGGAAGGCCTGGAGCAGGTCGGGTTGATGCCCGCCGCCGATGCCCATCTGCTGCGCGAGGTGTATAAGGCCTACCGTTCCGCCGCGCACCGCCAGGCCTTGCAGAACGAGGCGGGCACAGTGGCCGGGGATCAGTTCGCCGACGAACGGCGCCAGGTGATGCGAATCTGGCAGGAGCTGGGGTTAAGCTGAAACACTATTACGGCGGGGAGGCATAAGCCTCCCCGCATCGTTTGTGGAAACTACATGAATATTCTGATCGTTGGGCCCAGTTGGGTCGGTGACATGGTGATGGCGCAGACACTGTTCCAGTGCCTGAAACAACGTCATCCCGACTGCCAGATCGACGTGCTCGCCCCTGAGTGGAGCCGCCCGATCCTTGAACGCATGCCCGAGGTGCGCGCGGCCTTGAGCTTCCCGCTCGGCCATGGCGCCCTGGAGCTGGCGACCCGTCGTCGTATCGGCAAATCCCTGGCCGGCCAGTACGACCAGGCGATCCTGCTGCCCAACTCGCTCAAGTCGGCGCTGGTGCCGTATTTTGCCGGCATCCCCAAGCGCACCGGCTGGCGCGGCGAGTTCCGCTACGTGTTGCTCAACGACGTGCGCACCCTGGACAAGGCCCGCTACCCGCTGATGATCGAGCGCTTCATGGCGTTGGCCTACGCGCCGGGCGCCGAGTTGCCCAAGCCTTATCCACGGCCGAGCCTGCAGATCGATCCGCTGAGCCGCGACGCGGCCCTGGCCAAGTTCGGCCTGACCCTGGACCGCCCGGTATTGGCCCTGTGCCCCGGCGCCGAGTTTGGCGAGTCCAAGCGCTGGCCGTCGGAGCATTACGCCAAGGTCGCCGAGGCCAAGATCCGCGAAGGCTGGCAGGTGTGGTTGTTTGGTTCGAAGAAGGATCACCCGGTGGGCGAAGACATTCGCCAGCGCCTGATTCCAGGCTTGCGCGAAGAGGCCGTCAACCTGAGTGGCGACACTTCGCTGGCCGAGGCTATCGACCTGCTGTCCTGCGCCGATTCGGTGGTGTCCAACGACTCTGGCCTGATGCACGTGGCCGCGGCGTTGAACCGCCCGTTGGTGGCGGTGTACGGCTCCACCTCGCCAGGCTTTACCCCGCCGCTGGCCGACAAAGTTGAAGTAGTGCGCCTGGGCCTTGAATGCAGCCCGTGTTTTGAGCGCACCTGCCGTTTCGGCCACTACAACTGCATGCGCCAACTGCTGCCGCAGCCGGTGAACGAAGCCTTGCAGCGCTTGCAGGGCCCTGCGGACGAGGCTCGATAGTTTGCGCGTTCTGGTAATCAAGACCTCATCCCTGGGCGATGTGATCCACGCCCTGCCAGCATTGACCGACGCCGCGCGGGCGATCCCCGGCATTCGCTTTGACTGGGTGGTAGAAGAAGGCTTCGCCGAGATCCCCACCTGGCACCCAGCGGTGGACAAGGTGATCCCGGTGGCGATTCGTCGCTGGCGCAAAAATATCTGGCAGACCATCAAGAGTGGCGAATGGCGGCGCTTCAAGCAGCAAGTCCAGTCGACCAAGTACGATTTGGTGATCGACGCACAGGGCCTGTTCAAGAGCGCCTGGCTGACCCGCTACGTGCGCGCCCCGGTGGCGGGTTTCGACAAAAACTCCGCCCGTGAGCCCATCGCCGCACGCTTCTATTCGCGGCGCCTGGCCGTGGCCCGTGGGCAGCATGCGGTGGAGCGGCTGCGCCAATTGTTCGCCGTGGCCCTCGGTTATGACCTGCCCAAAGCCTTGGGCGACTATGGTTTGAGCGTCGATAAACTGCTCGGCCTGCCGCCGAAAAAGCCTTTCGTGCTGCTGCTGCACGGCACCACTTGGGACACCAAACACTGGCCCGAAGCCTACTGGCGCGAGCTGGCCGAGCGCATGGGCCGCCTGGGTGTGGACGTAAAACTGCCGTGGGGTAACGCCGCTGAAAAGGCCCGCGCCGAACGCCTGGCCCAAGGCCTGAGCAACGCCGAAGTGCTGCCCAAGCTGAACCTGGCCGGCGTGGCCCGTGTTCTGGCCGGCGCACGCGCCTGCGTGGCGGTGGACACCGGCCTCGGTCATCTGGCAGCTGCGCTGGACGTGCCGACCATCTCCCTGTTCGGCCCCACCAACCCGGGCCTTACCGGTGCCTACGGCAAGGGCCAGATTCACCTGGGCAGCGACTTCCCCTGTGCGCCGTGCCTGCAAAAACAATGCACCTATCAACCGACGGCCGACGACCTGCGTCGGTTCGACATCAAGCGTGAGTCGCCCCTGTGCTTTACGCGCCTGAACCCTGAACGTGTGGCCAGCCGACTGAGCACGTTGTTATTGGCTGAGGAGCTGCACTGATGCAACTGGCTTTTGTTCTGTACAAATACTTCCCCTTCGGTGGCTTGCAGCGCGACTTCATGCGCATCGCCCTGGAGTGCCAGCAGCGCGGCCACAGCATTCGCGTGTACACGCTGATCTGGGAAGGCGATATCCCGCCCGGCTTTGAAGTGCTGGTGGCGCCGGTCAAGGCGTTCTTCAACCATCGGCGCAACGAGAAGCTCAGCGCCTGGATGGAAGCTGACCTGGCCAAACGCCCGGTGGACCGCCTGATCGGCTTCAACAAAATGCCCGGCCTGGACGTTTACTACGCCGCCGACGGCTGCTTTGAAGACAAGGCACAAAACCTGCGCCACTCGCTGTACCGCTATTTTGGCCGCTACAAGCACTTTGCCGAGTACGAACGCGCGGTGTTTGCCAAGGACGGCAAGACCGAAGTGTTGATGATTTCCGAAGTGCAGCAACCGCTGTTCATCAAGCATTACGACACTCCGCTGGAACGCTTCCACCTGCTGCCGCCGGGCATTGCCCAGGACCGTCGTGCACCGCCGAATGCCGCCGAAATCCGTGCAGGGTTCCGCAAGGAATTCAACCTGGGCGAAGACGACCTGCTGCTGGTGCAGATCGGCTCGGGCTTCAAGACCAAGGGCGTCGACCGCAGCCTCAAGGCCGTGGCCGCATTGCCATCGGCCCTGAAAAAACGCACGCGCCTGTTTGTAATCGGCCAGGACGACCCCAAGGTATTCCAACTGCAAAGCGCCACCCTGGGCCTGGGGGATAACGTGCAGTTCCTCAAGGGCCGCAGCGATATTCCGCGTTTCCTGCTGGGCGCCGACCTGTTGATCCACCCGGCGTACAACGAAAACACTGGCACCGTGTTGCTTGAAGCCCTGGTGGCCGGTTTGCCGGTGCTGGTCTCGGCGGTGTGTGGTTACGCCCATTACATCAGCGAGGCTGACAGCGGCCTGGTGCTGGACGAGCCGTTCGAACAGAGCCAGCTCAACCAATACCTGACACAGATGCTCACCGACACTGCACAGCGCGCGGCCTGGGGCCGCAATGGGTTGGCCTTCGCCGAGACGGCCGACCTCTACAGCATGCCGCAGCACGCTGCGGATGTGATTCTGGCGGAGCCTAAACGATGAAGTTGATTCTTGCCGAACCGTTCAAGACGTTATGGGCCGGGCTTGATGCCTTTGCCGAAGTCGAGAAACTGCAAGGCGAAGTGTTCCGCGAACTGGCCGCGCGCCGCACCCTGCGTACCGTGGTGGAAGGCCGTCCGTACTTCGTGAAAATCCACCGTGGCATCGGCTGGGGCGAGATTTTCAAGAACCTGATCACCGCCAAGCTGCCGGTATTGGGCGCGGGCCTTGAGTGGGCGGCGATCCATCGCCTGCAAGAACTCGGCGTGCCCACCATGACCGGCGTGGCCTTTGGGGAAAAAGGCAGCAACCCGGCCGACCAGCACTCGTTCATCATCACCGAAGAACTGGCGCCGACCCTGAGCCTGGAAGACCTGACCCTCAACTGGGTGGCCGAACCGCCGGCCCCTAAGTTGCGCCACGCCCTCACCGCTGAGTTGGCACGCATGGTCGGCGATATGCACCGTGGCGGCGTCAACCATCGCGACTGCTACCTGTGCCACTTCCTGCTGGACACTGCCCAGCCCATCGACGCGAATAACATCAAGCTCTCGGTGATCGACCTGCACCGCGCCCAACTGCGTGCCCATCTGCCGCTGCGCTGGCGCGATAAGGACCTGTCCGCGCTGTATTACTCGGCGCTGGATATCGGCTTGACGCGCCGCGACAAGCTGCGTTTCCTCAAGGGCTATTTCCGCCAGCCGCTGCGCCAGATCCTCGCCGAGCAATCGGCGTCGCTAAACCTGATGCAGCGCAAGGCCGACAAACTTTATGCACGTAAGCTGCGTTACGGGGATGCGATCTGATGGCGGGTTGGAACCTGGAACCTGCTTACGCCAACCTGGCAGATGACTTTGGCAGCCTAGAAGCGGTATTTGCCCTGCAAGGCGAGCGGCTGACCCGCGACCCGCTGTCGGAAGTGATCCGCGTGGAGCGCGGCGGGGTCAACTACTACGTCAAGCGCTACACCGGCGCCGGCAAGGGCCTGCGGCGCTACCTGGGCAAGCCGCGGGTGAAGTCCGAATGGCAGAACCTCAAGCGCTTTGCCAAGTGGGGCATCCCCACCGCCGATGTGGTGGCGTGGGGCCTGGAGCGTAATGGCCTGGCCTATGACCGTGGCGCGATGATCACCCGCGAACTGCCGCGCACCGAGGATTTGTCGGTGTTGGCAGACCGCGACGATGCGCGCCTGCACGACCCCAAGTGGGTCGATGCGGTGAGCCGCCAGCTCGCCGAATACACGCGCACCATGCACGATCACCGCTTTACCCATAACGATTTGAAGTGGCGCAACCTGTTGATCGACGACCAGCAGACCCTGTACCTGATCGATTGCCCCAACGGCGATTTCTGGCGCGGGTTCTGGCTCAAGTACCGCATCACCAAAGACCTGGCGTGCCTGGACAAGGTGGCCAAATATCACCTGTCGGCCACCCAGCGCCTGCGTTTCTACATGCAGTACCGTCAGCGCCGGCACCTGAGTGCATCGGACAAACAGCGTATTCGCCACGTGGTGAAGTTTTTTGAGGGACGCGAATGAGTGACTTCCTGGCGGCTGAAGACCGTGCCTTGCTGGAGCGCCATGGCCTCGCCACGTTCGATGCGCTGTGGGCCAAGCAACTGGACGCGGTGGACGAGCCCAACACCAGCCGTGGCGGCTGGAGCAGTGTGTTTCGCCTGGAGCTGGACGGCCACGGCTACTACCTCAAGCGCCAGAGCAATTACCTGACGCGCAGCCTGCACCGCCCGTTTGGCGAGCCGAGTTTCTCCCGCGAGTTTCGCAATATCAGCCGCTACCGCAAGCTCGGTATTCCTGCCTTGCAGGCGGCGTTCTACGGCGAGCGCAAAGTGGCTGGCGAACACCGCGCCATGCTGCTGACCCGTGCCCTGGATGGCTGGAATGACCTGGATTCATTGCTCGACGAGTGGGCGCAACTGAGCGAAGCCCAACATGGCGCGATCTTGCTGGCCTGCGGTCAGCTTGCGCGGCAACTGCACAGCGTCGGCCAGGTGCACGGCTGTTTCTACCCCAAGCATATTTTCCTGCAGGCCACCGGCAACGGGTATGCCGCGCAGTTGATCGACCTGGAGAAAACCCGCCCGCTGCTGTTCGGCTGGCGTGACCGGGTCAAGGACTTGGAACCGTTGTTGCGTCGTGCACCCCAATGGTCGGATGCGCACGTGCGCCAACTGTTGGCGGCGTACCTCGATCAGCCTGAGGACAGCGCCCTGGTTGTCACGTGGTACCAGCGCCTGAGCGCCCGCCGTAGCCACAAGGAAAACCGTTGATGCGTTTGTCCGAGCTGAAAACCGCCGGCCGTACTCCCAGCTTGCCCCTGACCATTGAGTTGGCAGACGCGGCAGGCCCTGGCCAACTGCAACTGCTGAGCCTGCTGCGGGTGTTGCCGGGTGAGCGTTATGTGGGCGCTGCGGTGTGGCGCGGGCGTCCGGTGCTGGCCAAGTTGCTGGTAGGCAGCAAGGCGGCGCGGCATTTTCAGCGTGAGCTCAGCGGCGTTCGCCTGCTGGCCGAGCAAGGCCTGACCACGCCGTTGCTGCTTGCCGATGGCTTGCAGGAAGGCGAAGGCGGCTGGCTGCTGTTCGAATTTATCGAGGGTGCCCAAAGCCTGGCCGACGCCTGGCATGCGGTGGAAAACCTGCCGCCATTGGCCGATGAGCAAACTGCCGTACTGGCCGAAGCACTGGGCGCGATTGCACAGATGCACAGCAAAGGCCTGTGGCAGGAAGACTTGCACCTGGACAACCTGCTGCGCCAGGACGGCAAGCTGTATTTGATCGACGGCGCCGGGATTCGCGTTGAAGAAGCCGGCAAACCGCTGTCACGCAACCGCGTGCTGGAAAACCTCGGCGTGTTCTTCGCCCAATTGCCGAAAAACCTTGAGCCGTTCACCGAAGAGCTGCTGGTGTATTACCTGTTGGGCAATGGCGAGCATGCCTTGCCGCTGCAAGCGCTGGAAAAGCAGGTAAGCAAAGTCAGCGCCTGGCGCTTGAAGGACTTCCTCAACAAAGTCGGCCGCGAGTGCACCTTGTTCAGCGTGCAGCGCGGACCATTCGGCCTGCGGGCGATTCGCCGCGAAGAAGAGGCCGCACTATTGCCGGTGCTGGAACAGGCCGACACCTTGCTGAGCCAAGGTCACCTGTACAAGACCGGTGGCGCGGCCACGGTAGCCCGCGTCGAGGCGGCAGGTCGCCCGCTGGTGATCAAGCGCTACAACATCAAAGGCTTTGCCCATTGGCTCAAGCGCTTCTGGCGCCCGAGCCGCGCCTGGCATTCCTGGCGCGAGGGCAATCGCCTGACGTTCCTCGGCATTGCCACGCCCAAGCCGCTGGCGGTGTTGGAAACGCGCTTTTTCTGGCTGCGTAGCCGGGCCTATCTGATCACCGAACACCTGGCGGGGCCGGACATCATCGAACGCTTCGCGCCCTACGTCGAAAACGGCGACGCGCCGGAAAGCGAACTGCTGGCCCTGGATCATTTGTTCGCCGAACTGATCCGCGAGCGCATCAGCCATGGCGATTTCAAGGGGCATAACCTGTTCTGGGATACCGACCGCTGGTCATTGATCGACCTGGATGCCATGCGCCAACACAGCTCTGTCGCCAGCTTCGCCCCGGCCTATGCCAAGGACCGTGCGCGGTTCATGCGCAACTGGTCGCCGGACAGTGCGTTGTACCAGTTGATTGATCGGCGTTTGCCCAAACAGGTGCACTGAACACCCAGGCAGAATCGAGCTTGTGTGGGAGCGGGCTTGCTCGCGAAAGCGGTGGGTCAGACAACACATCGGTGACTGACACTCTGCTTTCGCGAGCAAGCCCGCTCCCACATTTGATCGAGTCGGGTCAGATAACAAAGGTGTTGCCTGAGCAACAGCAATCGGGCAGTTGGTGGCCAATAGCGACAGCCTGCTTTCATCCACTGTGTCTATCTAACTGATTTGACAGCATAAAAATCCTGGCACGGGCTCTGCAATGCCTTCCGGTGAACCCTTTCACCGGTCTTGCAGCGGAGCCCTGTATGCCTTCCAGTCTTTCCTCGCTTTCCCGTTTGATCTGCCTCGGCGCCGCGATGCTGCTGAGCTGCGCGGCCCACGCTGTAGAAGACGCTGACGTACCCTCGCTGGCCGGCAAGCGCATCGCGGTGAGCATGACCGGCACCAGTCACTATTTTGATATCAAGGCGTTCCAGGCCCAGGTCGATGAGATCAAGCGCCTAGGCGGCACCCCAATCACCCTGGATGCGGGGCGCAACGACAAGAACTTGGTGACCCAGCTTCAAACCGTGGTTACCCAGAAACCTGATGCGGTGATCCAGACCCTGGGCACCCTCAGCGTCATCGACCCGTGGCTCAAGCGCATCAGCAAGGCCGGGATTCCGCTGTTCACCATCGACGCGCCGTCGCAATACAGCCTCAACAACACCACCTCCGACAACGTCGCCACCGGCAAGGCGCTGGCCGACCAGTTGATCAAGGACGCGGGCGGCAAGGGCAAGATCCTGGTGTTCAACGGCTTCTATGGCGTGCCGGTGTGTGCGATCCGTTATGACCAGTTGAAGCTGGCGCTCAAGGATTACCCGCAACTGGAGATCATCCAGCCGGAACTGCGTGACGTGATCCCCAACACTGTGCAGGACGCCTATTCCCAGGTGTCGGCGCTGCTCAACAAATACCCGGCGGGCAGTGTCTCGGCGATCTGGTCGGCGTGGGATATCCCGCAACTTGGCGCGAGCAAGGCGTTGATCGATGCCAAGCGCACCGAGATCAAAACCTACGGCGTCGATGGCACCCCCGAAGTGCTGGCGTTGCTTGGCCAGGCGAACTCGCCGGTGGGTGCGGTGGTGGCGCAGCAACCGGCGCTGATCGGCAAGACCGCCGTACAGAATGTGGCGCGTTACCTGGCAGGGCAGCGTGACCTGCCCAAGGAAACCCACGTGCCAACGCTGCTGACCACTGCGGGCAACCTGGCGCACGTCCAGCAACTGCGGGGTGACTGATGACGGCGTTGCACCTGCAGAACCTGCACAAGCGCTTCGGCGCCACCCTGGCGCTGGATGGCGCGAGCCTCAAGGTGGAGCGCGGCACCATCCATGGCCTGGTGGGCGAGAACGGCGCGGGCAAGTCCACCTTGATCAAGGTGCTGGCCGGCATCCACAAGGCTGATGCGGGGCAGGTGAGTATTAACGGCCAAGCGTACGCGGCGCTGTCGCCGCGCCAGGTGGATCAATTGGGCGTGCAGTTCATCCACCAGGAGCGGCTGCTGCCTGCCAGTTTTACCGTGGGCGAGGCGCTGTTTTTCGGGCACGAACTGCGCCGTGGGCCGTTTGTGGATAGGCGTCGCCAGCAGCGCGAAGCGGACCGTTTGCTGGCGCAGTATTTTGACCTGCAATTGCCGGCCGGTGCGCTGGTGGGCGAGCTGAGCAGCGCCGAGCGCCAAGTGCTGCAAATCACCCGGGCGTTGATTCGCCAGCCAAAGATCCTGGTGTTCGATGAGCCCAGCGTGGCACTGGTCAAGCGTGAGGTCGACCAGTTGCTGCGTATCGTCAAGCGCCTGCGCGATCAGGGCTTGTCCATCCTGTATATCTCCCATTACCTGCAAGAGATCGAGAGCCTGTGCGATGAGGTGACGGTGTTGCGCAATGGGCGCGATGTGGCGGTGGTAGCGCCCCGGTATACCTCCAGTGCCGAGATTGCGCGGCTGATGGTTAACCGCGAAGTGCAAGAGATGTACCCCAAGGCGACGGTCGAATTGGGTGAGCCTTTACTGCAGGTGCGGGGGCTGAGCTTGGCGCGGCGTTATCGGCAGATCGACCTGGAGGTGCGTCGCGGTGAAATTGTGGGGCTCACCGGGTTGGTGGGCTCGGGAGCCAAGGAGCTGTTCAAGACCTTGTTTGGCGTGGAGCGTGCCGACAGCGGCAGCATCCACCTGAATGGGCGCCTGCTGCGCCTGCGGTCACCGGGCGAGGCGATTGCCGAGGGCATCGCGCTGGTGCCGGAAGAACGCCGCAGCCAGGGCATCGCGCCGGTGTTGTCGGTACTGGAGAACCTGACGCTGGCCGGGCTTGGGCGATTTACCCGTTGGGGCTTGCTGAGTCGTCGCCGGGAGCAGGCCGAGAGCCTGCGCTTGATCGATGAACTGGCGATCAAGGCCCCGGGCCCGCAGGCTGCCGTCAGCCAGTTGAGCGGGGGCAACCAGCAGAAAGTCGCCTTGGGCAAATGGCTGAGCCGCCGCTCGGCGGTGTACTTGCTGGACGAGCCGTGTGTGGGCGTGGATGTGGGCGCCAAGGTGGAGATTTATCGCCTGATCGGGCGGCTGGTGGAGGAAGGCGCAGCGGTGTTGGTGTTGTCGTCGGATTTGCCGGAGCTGCTGGGGATCAGTGACCGGATTGTGGTGTTGCATCGCGGTGAGATTGCCGGTGAGTTTCGGGCGGGGGAGGCCGACAGCGATCAATTGTTGGCCTGTGCCACCGGGGCAGTGCCGACGACGCCTGAGCCTGTGCGGGAGGTCGAGCATGCTTGAGGCGATAGTACGGCGCGGTTCGGTGGGCGTGTTTTTGGCGATTCTGCTGGGGTTTGCCGTGGCCGCGCCAAACTTTTTGTCGGTGGGCAACGTGGTCAATGTGTTCAGCCAATCGGCGATCCTTGGGGTGCTGGCCTTTGGGCTAACGTGCGTGATTATCGGCGGAGGCTCGAATGTGGTCGCCGGTGGTCTGGACCTGTCGCTGGCGGCCAACCTGGGGTTGTGTGCAGCGGTGTTCAGTCGCCTCAACAATGCCGGCCTGGAACTGTGGCTCAGCCTGCTGCTGACCCTGGTCTGTGGCCTGGCAGTGGGCCTGCTCAATGGGCTGGCGGTGGTGGTGCTGCGCTTGCCGCCGCTGCTGGCTACGCTGGCGAGCATGAATGTGTTGGCCGGGCTGGAGTTGGTGCTGACGGAAAATACCGTGGTGTCCACCGACTCACCGTTGCTGGACCTGCTCAGCAGCGGCGCCTGGTTGGGCGTGCCGGCGCTGGCCTGGGTGTTGCTGCTGACGGCCGGGGTGCTGACCTTGTTGATCCAGCATTCGGCTTATGGCCTGCGTTTGCATGCGGTCGGCGAATATCCCCAGGCCGCCGAAGCTGCGGGCATTCGTGTGCCGGGCTACGTGCTGTCCAGCTACGCGCTGTCGGGTCTGTGTGCGGCGCTGGCGGCGTTGTGTTCGGCAGCGTTTTTCAGCGGCAGCACCACGGGCTCCGGCGACATGCTGCTGTCGGTGGTGGCGATTGCCTTTCTTGGCGTGGTGTTTTCCCGAAGGTTAGTGGCGAGCATTCCGGGCACCTTGCTCGCGGCGTTGCTGATCGGTTTTTTGATCAATGGCTTTCAACTGCTCAATGTGTCGAGCTTCTGGGTCAATGGCGTGCAGGGCGTGTTGATTTTGTTGGTGGTGGCCGCGTCCAGTGCGTTGAATCGAGGAGCCCGCTGATGAATCTGCGTGCGTTGTTACCGCTGACCTTGCCGCTGGTGTTTGCGCTGATCGTTGTGGTGTTTGCCCTACAGGCGCCAGGGTTCTTGAGCGGCGGTAATTTGAAAAGCCTGGTGCTGAATAACTTCGTGCTGCTGGCGATTGTGGCTATCGGCATGACGTACGCCGTGGCAGCCGGGGGCATCGACCTGTCGGTGGGCACGGCGCTGGATTTCGCCAGTTTCAGTTTTGTGGTGTTGCTCAATGGCGGGCATGGTTGGGCATTTGCCGCGACCGGTGCTTTGCTGGCCGCGTTGCTGGTGGGCGGGGTGAATGCAGGCTTGATTGCCGGGCTGCGGATCAGTCCGTTCCTCGCCACCTTGGGCACCTTGTTTATCGGCACCAGCGCCCAGCAACTGCTTTCGGATGGCGGCCAGCCGATCTACATCACCCAAGGTTTAAAGCCTGAACTGACGGGGCTCACGCCGCTGTTGATTGTCCTGGGCCTGGCCTTGTTTTACGGCTTGGCGCTGGCGCGTGGTCGCCTGGGCCGTGAGCTGCTGGCCCAAGGCACCCAGCCGTTGCTGGCGTATTACTCGGGGCTGTCGGTGCGGCGTATCGTCACCGTGGTGGCCTTGGCGACCGCACTGGCGTGCGGGGTGGCGGGGGTGCTGCTCAGCTCGACGGTGAGCGCCTACGTGCCACTGTCTGGCAACGCGTTCTTGCTCAACGCCATCGGCGCGGTATTCATCGGCACCACTTTGAACCGACAGGGCCGGGCAAATATTCCCGGAACCCTGCTGGGGGTGTTGTTTATCAACGTGATCGCCAATGGCTTGCTATTGATCGGCTGGAATTTCTACTGGCAGCAGGTGGCGACCGGCGTGCTGATTTTTGCGGTGTTGACCTTCAGCTTTGCCAGTCGCCGCGTGCTGGAGCGTCACTGAGCGGGGTTATTCGGCAGTCACCAGGGTGTAGCGCATTTTGGTTATTCCGCTGTCACTCTGGCGGGTGAAGAAGTACCCATAGTCCAGCAAGTAAAACGCGGTGCTGGTGGCGCTGTATTTCTCGCCCGTGGTGGTGCAGTTCAATTCCTTGGCCGTACCGCTCAGGTCCCCATTGATCTTGCTGGCGGGCAGTTCGCGCTTCACCACGCAGCGGGTGTTGCGGATCAACTCGCGATCGTCCTGGGTGGTGGTGCGGTTCATTTCTACGGTGCTGTAGCCGAGGGTGGTGCCCAGCGGCATCTGCTGCCAGTCGCCGATAAAACTCAGTTGCTGCAGATGGCTGGCGGACGAGACAGTGATCCCATCCATCTTGTATTGGCTCTGGAATGTCAGGTTGAACAGGCCGCGCCAGGTAGTAGTGGTGTAGGTCGAGTAGCGGGTGACATTGCGGATGCTGAATTGACCGGCTTGGGCCTTAGGTTCCAGGTAGAGGTCGACCTGCACTGGGCCGTAGCCCATGTCCTGTTTTTGCACCTGGTGACGCAATGACTTGCTGGGGGCTGGGAGGTTCAGTGTGCCGATCGCCTGTTCAATGGCTGCCGGGAGCGGGGCGGGCGTGAGTACTTCCTGGGCCTTGGTGCGTGCAGTTGCGGCGGGCAACTGCGCAAGCGTAGGCGAGCAGGCGGCCTTGAGCAGGGTTTGTGTATCGGCTTCGGCACTGCTGAATGGCTGGTCCTGGGGCGAGGTTTGGGTGTTGCCGAAGGTCACCACGTTGTTTTCGTTCAGGCCGAACGTGGCCAGGGTGCGATAGGCCTGGCGCCCGCAGTTGACCTGCCAGTGCAGGCGGGTCTGGGCGTAGGGCATCTGTTTGAGCTTGTTGGTGAGGATGAACGGCTCATCAATCGCAGCCCACAGCTGCAGGTTGTCACCCGCGGGCTTGAGGCTGGTGCGGTCGATCAGCAACTGGCGCTCGGTGGCTGCGCCGCTGACAAGTCGCCAGTCTGGGCGTGGCGTTGTGGCGCAGGCGTCGATGAACGCAGTGTTCTGCTTGAGATAGCCAACCGCTTCTGGCGCGAAGGTGCGCATCACGGTAAAGCGTACGGGCTGGCCGTTCGCCGCCAGGCTGCCTGGGGATTCCAGAAACAGCAGACTCGCCTCTGGGGTGGCGCAGGAAGCTCGCAGCTGGGCGATATCCGGTACGTTGGAGCCTTTGCTTGGCGTCACATGGACCTGGTAGCTCAGTACGTCACCGTCGCGCAGCACCGAATTTGCCAGTGGCGGCAGCTTGAGCAACTCGCCGAATTCGGGGCCGTTCTTGACGGGCTTGAGGCTACAGCCGCTGAGCAGACTGAGGGCGACGATAACGGCGAGGGGTTTCATGAGCGTTCCTTGCTGAAAGATGGATGGGGGGCCAACTCGCTCCCACATTTGATCTTTGTTGGCCTTAGAAGGTGTATTCGGCGCCAGCTCCTGCATACCACGAGCGGCCCGGAGCGGCTTCGTAGTAGCGGCCATTGCTGTCGCCGACAATCACCGAGCCTACGTACTGGCGATCCAGCAGGTTATCCAGGCGCAGGGTCTGGTGGAAGGTCCAGTGTTCGACTTTCTGTTCGAAGCGGGCGCGCCAGTTGAATACGCTGTAGGCCGGGGCGGCGCGTTCGCTGTTGGTGTCTTCGACGTAGACCTTGCTGCGGTACATGCCTTCGATGGCGGTGCTGACCCAGTCGCGGGGCTTCCAGTTGAGTTCGGCGAACAGGGTGGTTTGGGGTACGCCGGGGAGGTAGTTGCCCTTTTCGATGGTCTTGGCGTTGTTGGTGAAGTCACTGTCGTAGGTGGCTTGCAGGCGGGTGTAGGCGAGGGTGGTGCTCCATTGCTCGCTGAGTTGGCTTTCGAGGCCCAGTTCGAAGCCGCGGCGCAGGGTGCGGCCGGCGTTCAGGTAGCTGGTGCGGCCTTGATCAGAACTGTTGATGACCAGTTCATCTTCAGTGGTGATTTGGAACACGGCGGCGTTGATACGTGTGTTGTTCAGCTGTGCCTTCAGACCGACCTCGTATTGCGTGCTTTCAGACGGTTTAAGGCCGAAATTGAAACCTTCGACACTACCCGGCGCATAGGCCAGTTCCGCCTGGGTCGGTGTTTCAAAACCTTTGCCTGCACTGACATAGCCGTGCAGCTCGGGCGTGAAGGCGTACATCACGCTCATCGACGGGGTGTTTTTCTGGTAGGTCTTGCTACCGCTGGAGTCGCCGTTGCTCAGGTATTGGTCGTCAACGTCCAGTTCCATAGTGCTATGACGTACACCGGCTTGCAGGGTCCAGTTGCCCAGAGCCCAGTTGGCCTGAACATAAGGGTCGAGGCTGCGGGCGGTGTCGATCTCATCACGACGCAGCGCGCCTTTCACGCCCAAGGTGGTGCCGCTGTAGTTTTGATAGCCATGGCGGCTGTCTTCGCTTTGGTCGAAGTCCAGGCCGGTGATGATCATCAGCTCGCCCGGCGCACTGTCGATGGGCTGCATCCAACGTACGCTGCCACCGTAGAACTTACGGTCGAATTGCACCACGCCGCCGCCGCGCTCATTGGACGGTGTGCCTTTTGGAATCGACAAGTACTGAATCACACTCCTACGCCCCGTATACGCATTCACCTGCAACGTCGCATCACCAAAATACCGCTCGTAATTGGTACCCAATTGCTGATGATCGATGCTTTTGCGCGTGTTGTACGTCAGCGCGCCAGCCGCCACCGAGCGCGGGTCGGCCTTATAGGCCTCCCAACTCTGCCCCAACGGATCCTGCGTACCGTTCTGCTCAAGGCTGCTGTAGATCAGCGCCAGCTTGCTGTCGTCATCGGGCTGGAAGTTGAGCTTGGCAAAGGTCTGGTCGCGGCGGGCGCTGCTGTGGTCGCGGTAGCCGTCGGTGTCCATGCGCGAGGCGTCCAGCACGAAACCCGCGCCGTTGGTCGCGCCTTCGGCGGTCAGGTGGTTCTTGCTCATGCCGTCGCTGCCCACCAGGGTTTCGGCGCCGATGCGCGGCGGGCCTTCGCCGTCGCGGGAGAACATCTGGATCACGCCACCGGCGTTGCTGCCGTACAAGGTGGCCGCCGGGCCGCGCAGCACTTCGATGCGCTCGGCGGTGTCGAGGTTGAAGGTGGCCGCCTGGCCCTGGCCATCCGGGGTGCTGGCGGGGATGCCGTCGGCAATCAGCTTGAGGCCGCGCACGCCAAACGCCGAGCGGGCACCGAAGCCACGGGAAGAGATTTGCAGGTCCTGAGCATAGTTCTGGCGGTTCTGCACCACCAGTCCAGGCACGCGGGACAGTACTTCGGAGGCGTTGATGCCGAGCTGGCCGTCGCTGATCTGTTCACGGCTGATGCTGTCGACCGAGTAGGGCAGGTCGAAGGTCGGGCTGGCGCTGCGCGAGCCGGTGACGACGCTGGGGTCTAGAACCAGCGGTGCATCGTCAGCCAGTGCGGTATCGCACAGGGCGAGCAGGCCGGGCAGCAACAGGGTGTAGCGAGTGAGGGTTTTCATCAGTCAACCGGGGGCGATGGCGCAATAAGAAGTAAACGCGCAAAAAGGTGCGAGTTTAGTGGCTCGGTCGATATTTATCATTTGGGAATCGTCCTACGGGTTAAATCGGCATGCTCATGCAGGGCCTCACACTGGTCGATGTTAGCGTGGTCGCCCTAGTTGAAAACGCCCTGCGCCAAAAGGAGGTGCTCGTGAGGACGATGCCCAAAGCCCTGTGCCTTGCCTTATGCCTACTGCTCACCGGCTGCGGCTCCATCACGACGGTTTTTCGCCCGGACGCCGTGACCAGCCAAAATCTCAAAGACTCACGCAGCCATTGCGAAAATGTGCCACGTCCCTACAGCGGGTTGATCTACGGGTTTTGTCGGCTCAACGGCGAACCCGCCTCTGACAAGAGTCTCAAGGATCAAAGCCTGATTGACCATGGGGGTAATGCATTGCCGGTCATCGCCGTCGAGTTCATCGCCTCCGGCGTGCTGGATACGCTGCTCCTGCCCTATACAATCTTGCGCCAGAGCAAAGACGGCAGCATCGAGATCTATCGTTGATCCCACTTGCCGCTTGCCGCTAACAGCTCCCCACTGCTTTTACGCTATAATCCCGCCCTTTAGCTGTTTCCCGCCCAGGCGGGAAGCACACTTTTTTGCGGCGCAACCCGCCTGCATGCAGACTAAAAGAGGCTAGACCCCTGTGGCATTGACGATTCTTGGCCTGTCCGGCGCCCTTAGCCATGATCCTTCCGCAGCCTTGTATATCGACGGCAAGCTGATCGCGGCCGCCGAAGAAGAGCGCTTCGTACGCGACAAACATGCAAAGAACCGCATGCCCTACGAGTCGGCGAAGTTCTGCCTGGAACAAGCCGGCATCAAGCCTTCCGACGTTGACGTGGTAGCGATCCCGTTCGCACCCATCAGCTTGTTCGGTGAGGCGCGCTGGCACTACGCCAAGCGTTACTGGTACGCCCCGGACCGCGCCCTTGACGCGATCCTGATGGGCAACCGTCGCTACAAGCGCTATCGCAACAAGATCGTCTGGTGCCTGGAGCAACTGGGCTTCGATCCGAAGAAAATCAAGATCGAACCGGTTGAACACCACCTGGCCCACGCTTCCAGCGCCTACCACTGCTCCGGCTTCCAGGAGAAAACCGCGATCCTCGGCATCGACGGTAAAGGTGAGTACGCCACCACGTTCTTCGGCTACGGCGAGAACGGCAAGATCCACAAGATCAAAGAATTCTACGATCCAGACTCCCTGGGCGGCCTGTACGGCGCGATCACCGAGTTCCTCGGTTTCGAGATGCTCGACGGTGAGTTCAAGGTCATGGGCATGGCGCCGTACGGCGACGCCAGCAAATACGACTTCTCGCGCCTGGCCTCGTTCGAGAACGGCGAGTTGGTGATCAACACCGACTACGCCAACGTCATCGGCCTGCGCCGCTATAAAGAGAAGGGCAAGGGGTTCTACTTCTCGCCAAAACTGATCGAGTGGCTAGGCCCGAAACGCGAAGGCGACATCGCTGACGAGCCGTACATCCACTACGCGGCCAGCATGCAAGCGCTGTTCGAGAAGCTGGCGCTGCAGATGATCGACCACTACCTGGGCGACATCCTCAAAGACACCGGCAAGCTGGCCTTCGCCGGCGGCTGTGCGCTGAACGTGAAGCTGAACCAGAAGATCATTGCCCGCGACGACGTCAAAGAGCTGTTCGTACAGCCGGCGTCCGGCGATGCCGGCACGGCGGTGGGCGCGGCGGCCTATGTGTCCCACGCCCGTGGTGTACCGGTGGAGAAGATGGAACACGTCTACCTCGGCCCGTCCTACAGCAACGAAGAAGTGATTGCGGCGTGTGCCAAGCACGAGAGCAAGCCTGTGTGGCGCAAGATCGAGAACATGCCCCAGCGCATCGCCAAGATCATGGTCGACGGCAACCCGGTGGCCTGGTTCCAGGGCCGTATGGAGTTTGGCCCGCGTGCTTTGGGTGGCCGTTCGATCATCGGTTGCCCAAGCGCCACCGGCGTGGCAGACCGTATCAACCACCAGATCAAGTTCCGCGAGCGCTGGAGGCCTTTCTGCCCGTCGATGCTCGACACTGTGGCCCCGCAGATGATCAAGGTCGATCACCCGGCGCCGTTCATGACCTTCACCTTTGAAGTGTCGGAAGAGTGGAAAACCCGCGTGCCGGAAGTGGTGCATGAAGATGGCACCTCCCGCGCCCAGGTGCTCAAGCGCGAATACAACCCGCGCTACTACGACATGATGAAAGAGCTGGAAGTGCTGACCGGCAACGGCGTGTCCCTGAACACCTCGCTCAACCGTCGCGGCGAAGCGATGATCTGCTCGCCCAAAGACGCGCTGGACATGTTTTTCGGCTCCGACCTGCAATACCTGATCATGGAAGACATCCTGGTGGTCAAGGACGGCGTGGACCCTTATGACGCGCTCGGCTGACCGCCACGTCCTGCAGTTCTGCCACGGCTATGACGGGCCGTTCCTCGATTGCGCCCGTCAGTACGCCAGCCTGTTCGCAGGCTCGGGCTACAAGGTGACCACGGTGTTTCTTACCGGGGTCGCCGACCCTGAGGTAGCCGCCGGTTGTGCCAGTGACGAAGTGCTGTTCATGGAGTACAGCTCCAAGGCCATTCGCGCCTTGAAGCTGGGCGCCATCGCCGAGATGCGCAAGATTGCCGCATCGCGCAATTTCAGCTTTTGCATCGCGCACCGCGCCAAACCAATCTACATCGCCTTGCTCGCCACGCGTTTGCAGGTGATTGGCGTGCACCACGCCTTTGGCGATTACCAGCGTTATGGTCGTCGCCTGTTTGCCTCGATTTTCCGCAAGCGCCTGAGCTTGCTGGCTGTCTCCGACGCGGTGCGCGATGACATCCGTCGTTGCCTACCGAGTTGGCCAGCGGCGCGCATCCAGACCTTGTACAACCGCATCGATGTCGAGGCCATGCAGGCGCTGCAAGTCTCGAAGGACGAGGCGCGCGATGCCCTGGGGCTGTCGCCGGACGAATGGGTGGTCGGCAATGTCGGCCGCCTGCACCCGGACAAGGACCAGGCCACGTTACTCAAGGGCTTCGCCTTGGCCTTGCCGCAGTTGCCCGCCGACAGCCGCCTGGCGATCCTCGGCACCGGGCGACTGGAGCAGGACTTGAAGGCGCTGGCCCGCGAGTTGGGCATTGCCGACAACGTGCTGTTCCTCGGCCAGGTGCCGGATGCGCGCCGTTATTTCCGTGCCTTTGACGTGTTTGCCCTGAGCTCCGATCACGAACCCTTCGGCATGGTGCTGTTGGAGGCCATGGCCGCCGGCGTACCCTTGTTGGCCACCGCTTGCGGCGGTGCAAAGGAAGTGGTCGAAGGCGTGGGTATCTTGTTCCCCTTCGGCGATGCCGAGCACCTGGCCCAAGGCTTGGGTTACCTGGCTGCGATGGATCACCATCAGCAACGCCAGTGCGCCGAGCTGATGCTGGAGCGCCTGCAGGCGCGTTTCTCGGATCAGGCGGTGCGTGACACTTTCTGGCAACTGCCACACGTTATTGAACTGACCGCGAGGGCTTGATGCTCAATCGATTCCAAGGCTGGCGCGAGCGCGGCTGGTCCGTCGTTGATGCGCCTGCCTATGCCGAGGCCTGGCAGCGTTTTGGCGGCAGTGTCGCCACGCACCCGCAAGTGATCGAGCGTCTGGCCGGGTTGGCGCAGATTCCCGTGCGCTACCTGGCTTGGGAGCAGGCCGGTGAACTCAAGGCCTGCATTGCCACCTGGGGCCGCGACCTGGCCTTGTCCAAGGACGTGCTCAAGCGCAGCGGCAAGAAAGGCCTGTTTGACCTGGGCAATGCCGAGATCATCCTGCCGGCCGCCGCCGATGCCCAGGCGCCGCTGCGCCAGCGTGCGCGCTATCTGTCGGTGCTCAACGAAGGTCGCTTCAGTGGTCTCAAGCCTCAGGCCGAGCAGTTGGCCATGGCACGCACGCCGGAAGAGCTGTCGAAGAAATTTCGCTACAACCAACGCCGCGAGCTGCGCTTGCTGGAAGAGGCGGGCGGTGTGGTGCGGCCGGTGGGCGAGTTTTCCAGCGCGCAGCTGGCACGTATCTACTGCGACTTGTTCCTGCGCCGCTGGGGCTTTGTCGCCACCGGGGCCGAGCGTCTGGCCGAAGTGATCGAGCTGCTGCGCGAGTGGCTGATCGGCTCGGTGATTTTTCTCAACGATGCGCCGATCGCCATCCAACTGGTCTACCGGGTCGAATCCCCGGAGTGGATCAGCGTGGAGTACGTCAACGGCGGCGTTGATCCCGAAACCCGTGCGTTCAGCCCCGGCAGCGTGTTGAGTTTCCTCAATACCCAAAGCGCCTGGGAACAGGCGCGTGAAGTCGGCAAACCGCTGCGCTTCTCGTTCGGCCGTGCCGACCGCGAATACAAGGACCGTTGGTGCAACCCCGTGCAGGTATTGTGCGTATGACCCGCAAGCAGCAATTGCTCAAGCGCCATCGGCGTAACAAACGTACAGCGCTGATGATCGGCGTGTTGTTGCTGGTGCTGGTTGGCATCCTGGTGGCCTGGTGGTTGCCGCTGCTGTTGGCGGTGCTGGCCTGGGTTGCCCACGAGGCCTGGTTTGCCGACCACCTGTTTTATGCGCCCAACGAAGATTATCAATACCGCTTCTCGGCAGATGCCGAGCTTGCCGGTGTGCGTCTGGAAGGCGGACGCTTGCGGGTTGACCCGCCTGTGGCGCCGGATGCAACCGTGGTGCTGGCGATCAAGGTCAAGAGCACCTGGCTGGGACGGTTTTTTGATCCAAGCATTGAGCTGGCCGATGACCGGCAAACCTTCGAGCGTGGCGTCAACGGGCTGCGCTATCTGAACCTCAGCGGTGCAGATCTCAATCAGCTAGCGCTGCGTGGTCGCCATTGCCGCCTGCTCGGCACGCCGCGCCTGTGGGCCTGGGCCCAGCCGGACTATCGCCAGCAGCGGGTGATGGTCATCGCACCCCATGCCGACGATGCTGAATTGGCGGCGTTTGGCCTTTACAGTCAGGCGGAAAAACCTTGGATCGTGACCCTCACCGCTGGCGAAATCGAAGCCGAGCATTACCAGCAGATGGGCCTGAGCGAAGTCGAAGCCGCGCGCATCAAGGGTCGCCTGCGTGCCTGGGACAGTATCGCCGTGCCGTTGTGGGCCGGTGTGCCGCAAGCGCATTGCGTCCAGCTTGGCTATTTCTGCCTGCAATTGCAGGCGATGCAAGCCGCACCGGATTTGCCCTTTGCCTCCCGTGAGGCCGACCTGACCGACGTTCGACCGTTCAGGCAGTTCAATCCATTCCCGTTGCCGGCGGATGCCGATGGCCTGCCGACCTGGAACAACCTGTTGGCCGACCTGCGCCACGTGCTGCTGATGGCACGTCCGGAAGTGATCGTATTGCCCCATTCGGTGCTCGACCCCCACCCCGATCACATTTGCGCGCAGCAGGCGGTCATGCAAGCCTTGCAAGGCCTGGAGTGGCAGCCGACCACCGTGCTCGGCTACGCCAACCACCTGCACGATAACGATCGCTGGCCGATGGGCGATGCAGGTGCTGGTATTGCCCTGCCGCCGCTGTTTGACGCGGCCGAAGAACTGCACCCGTGCAGCCTGCCCCTGACATTGGCGCAACAGCGCGACAAGGCCATGGCGCTGGGCATGATGCATGATCTGCAACCGGCACCACCCTTCAAGCGGCGCGTGCGTCGCTGGTTGCAGCGCATGCTGGCCGGCCGCGCACGTTCGCCTTATGGGGAGAATGAGTTCTTCCGCAAGGCGGTACGGCGACATGAATTGTTCTGGCGTTTGTGACCTGTGAAAGGAAGAGCATGAAAGTTTTATTTCTGGTGCAGAAAGAACAGCGCGCCATCCTGGATCGGCTGTACGACGGTGTGGCCGAGCACTGTGAATGCGATATCCGCTGGTTGAGCAGTGCCGAGCAGCGCAACCTGCGCGGGTACTTTCGACGTGAGGTCGATGTGAGCCGCTATGACCGCATCGTGTTCTTCCTGCGCTTCAAACAGGAAATCCGTCAGGCGGGGTTTATCCGCACGATCCCCAACCTGGTGATCCTCGAACACGACGCCTACCAGAACTACATTCCCTGCAAGTACACCGGCAAGTTCAGCGCCCATTACCGGCGCTTGCCGTGGGCGCGGGTGATCAGTTCGGGCTTTATGGTCACCGAGCGCCTGCGCGAAGAAGGGTTTGACGCGGTGTTTGTGCCCAAGGGCTATGACCAGGCGTTATTGCAACCACAGGAACGTGAGCGCGATATCGAGTTGGCCTTTGTCGGTAGCACCAATAGCGTGGCCTACAGCGGTCGCAAGGCGTTGCTCGATGAGCTGGCGCAGGTTGAGCCGCTGGTGGTGACCCGCACCAAGTCCGGTGAGGAATACTGCGCCACCCTCAACCGCATCCGCTTTTTCGTCAGTGCCGATGTGGGCATGGGCGAGTACATGATCAAGAACTTCGAAGCCATGGCCTGCGGCTGCGTGTTGCTGGCGTATGACCAGGGCGCAGCGGAAAACGCCGCCCTGGGTTTTGAAGAGATGGTCAATGTGGTGTTCTACAAGGACATTCCACAGTTGCAGAAAAAACTGGCCGTGTTGCGCGCCGATCCTGGGTTGGCGGCGCAGATTGCGCGTAACGGGCAAGCGCTTGCCGTCAGCCAATTCAGCTTTGCCCAGATCGGCCAGCGCATCGTTGAAGCACTTGAGCCGCCGCTGCGTCCGCGTGCGCCGCTGAGCCTGCTGGAAAAACTGCGCCTGAAACTGGGCGTCTGACCCTGGCTTGATCGCAGTGAGTGGTCATATCAAATTTTTGGGGCTGTAATGCAATTCTCCGATCAAAGCGACATAACGCTCGTGGTGACCAGTTGTGGTCGCCTCGATTTGCTCAAAAGCACGCTCGAAAGCTTCGATCAGTTCAATACAGCGCCTATCCGTGAGGTCTTCATCACCGAAGACTCTGGCGATGAGGCCGTGCGCCAGGCGATCCCCGCCCATTGGCAGGCGCATTGCACGTTTTTCGTCAATCGCCCGAAGTTGGGGCAACTGGCATCCATCGACCTGGCGTACGGGTCGGTTAAAACACCCTATATTTTCCATTGTGAAGATGACTGGGAGTTCTACCGCCCAGGGTTTGTCGAGGACTCCAAGACGGTCCTGGAATTGCGCCCGGATATTCTTCAAGTGTGGTTGCGTAACTATGTCTACGATCTAAAGGTGCACAGCCCTTATATCCGCCTGGGGCCGCGCGAGCTGATAGGTGCGGTGCCGTGTTATCCGCTGATTTCCGACAAGCCGGAATGGCAGGCATTTTCCCTGAACCCCGGCTTGCGGCGTCTTAAGGAATACGCGTTGTGCGCACCTTATGCAGGGTTCGATGGGGAAAAAGGCTTGTCCCGACGGTACGCCCAATTGAATTTGACGGCCGTGACCCTTGAAGGGGATGCGGTGCTGCATACCGGTTTCGGCTTGCATGTGTCGACGTCGGCCGAGCGCTTGAACAAGGCGCGACGCAAGCGACGCGAGCGGATCAAGTTGGTGGTGATGCTGTTGGTGGGCATCGGAATTGGCTGGTTTATTGGTTGAGCTTTTACAGCACACCTCCAGAACGTTGCAGAAGGTCCTTATCCGTCAATGAGCATCCTTAACATTATGTGGGCCGGTGGTTCTGCATTCGCCTCCGTGCAGAAGGTTCATCGGCAAGTGCTTGCCAGCCTCGATTGCGGTGCACCTGTTCATAACTGGTTGCTGCAGGGTGGTGCACAAGAGGGGGAAGAGGCGCTGGAGTGGAACCTCTCGTCTGCCCAGCTCAAAGGGCGTCATCTTTGGAAGCTGCTGATCCCCCGCATGCGCGCGCGGTTGCGCCGGGCCTTGCCTCACGACGTGAAGGTAGTGCTGCTCGATGGCATCGGTGTGGCGCGGGCACTGTTGCCGGTGCTCAAGGACGTGCCCGATGTGCGGGCGGTGGTGTTGTTCCATGGTGAGACGCGCTTGCGTAGCGCTGATCGTGAGTTGTTTGCACAGTTTTCAGAGGCCCGGCTGACGGTAGCGGCGGTGTCACAGACCCTGGCCGCGTCGCTGCAGCAGGGGTTGGGGCGCCCGGTCGCTTTACTGCGCAGCGCCTTCGACCCTGACGCTTTTCGCGCTGCGATGCTGACGCGTGACCAGGCGCGTGCGCGACTGGGTATAGCGCCCGGCGATGGCCCTGTAGTGGGCGCCGTGGGCCGGTTGGTGGGCAGCAAGGGGTTTGCCTGTTTGCTGGATGCCTTTGCACGGGTTTCGGCGCAATGGCCAGATTCACGGCTGGTAATCGTTGGCGAGGGCGCCGAGCGCGCCGCCCTTGAAGCACAGGTCGAAGGCTTGGGCCTGCGTGGGAAGGTCTTGCTGCCTGGGCATTTGGACGACGCGGCGAGCCTATATCGTGCGTTCGACTGGATGGCTATTCCGTCGTCGTCGGAGGGCCTGGGGTTGGTGCTGCAAGAGGCGGTCCTGGCCGGTGTCCCGGTGCTGACCAGCGAACTGGCCGTATTCCGCGAGCAGTTGGCCGACACCGGTTGGTACGCGCCGGTCGATGACGTCGAGGCGTGGTCGCAGCTTCTGGAGCGCGCCTTTTGCGCTGACGCAGGCGCCGTGGCGGCGGCTCAGTCAAAGGTCTTGGCGCCGGAGCAGGCCTGGCAGGATTTTACCGCCACCGCCTGCCGCCTGTTTTCAACTCGGTAGCAGCGCTTGTTCCAGTGCTTGCATTGGAAAGCGTTCGTTCAGCTTCTCGCGGGCAATATAGCGTGCAAAGTGCTGCAGGTTGCGCCGCACCAGTGCCGGGCTCAGCGGTGCGTGCAGGAAGCGCATGTCCGCCACGTCGATCAGGCCCATCTGGTTGTCGGGCGTCACGACCACATTGCCCAGGTGCAGTGAACGGAAGTAGATGCCCGCTTCATGCAGCCGGCGAATCAGTGCCACCAGCGGTTCAAGGTTGTGCTGCCAGTCGAAGCCTTCCTGATTGGACAACTGGCGCAGGGTCTCGCCCGGCAATGGACGGTACAGCACCGCAGTCATGCCGGGTGCGTCCAACTGATAGCTTGCAAGTACGGTCAGGGTCGGAATGCCGCGCTTTTGCAATTCAAGCGCGTTATCGATGAAGCGCTTGGAGTACGGGCGAAACAGCGCTGATGAAAAAAACCGTTTACGGCGGAACAGTTTAAGAATATTCCCGTCCGCCAGCAGGTAGACTTTGGGGCCGTAGCTGTCCTTCTCCAGGATTCTGGCGTTGGCAATCATCGTATTTAAAGCGGCTTGGGGAAGCCTTGAGCATTGCATCGTCGAAAAGCCTTGTGGAAGTCGCGGGCGCAGTGATCGGCAATGATGCCGAAAGTTTTGAATTTTAACCATGCCGGGTTGGCAGGTGAGCCGTATTCAGGAGCAAGTAATGCACGCAAGTCGTTGGGCGCAGGTATGGATGATGTTAGGGTTGCTCTGGTTTTTGTTGGCGATTGCCTTTGCGCCGACCAATAAGATCTATCAGCAAGGGTTGACGCTGTTTCTCTGGCTGCCGGCCATGGTATTTGCCTGGTCGGCCCGCGATCGACTCAAGGCCGTGTGGCAGTCGCAGCGCTGGGTCTGCCTGATGATTTTGCTGCTGGCGACCTGGGGTGGGATCAGCCTGCTGTGGACCAATGTCCAGGACCCTTCCCGCGAGGCCAAGCGCCTGCTCTATATCGGTGTGTTCCTGCTGTTCTTCCCGGTGTTTGCCGATGGTCAGGCCAACCGGGTTATTCGCCTGCTGAAATGGGGCGGCTACGGGTTGGCCTTGTCAGCGTTGATCGCAATCATCAAATTCTATGGTGTTGAGCATAAGGACTGGTCCGCCCGCCTTGCCGGGTTGGGGCAACTGTCCCATCCGATCCTGGGTGCCTACGTAATCGGCGTGGCTGCGGTCTGGATGCTGCACTGGGTGCCGCGCGACCGTTGGGTGCAAGTGGTGTGGGCGCTCGCGATCGGCTTGCTTGGGCTGTTTGTGGTGTTGAGCCAAAGCCGTGGCGCCGCGCTGGCGTTGCTGCTGAGCGTGGTGGCGATGCCGGTTTGGTGCCGTGACCGACGCACCGTGCTGACGGCGGTTGGCGCGATCGTGGCGGCAGTGGCGGTGTTCTTCGCCATGCAATCGTTAATGCTGGCTCGCGGTGTCTCCTACCGGCCACAGATCTTTATGGAGGCCCTGCGCATGATCGGC
Source organism: Pseudomonas sp. 18175 (assembly GCF_050432925.1). NCBI lineage: Bacteria > Pseudomonadati > Pseudomonadota > Gammaproteobacteria > Pseudomonadales > Pseudomonadaceae > Pseudomonas > Pseudomonas sp. 18175. The sequence continues at coordinate 36,907 of NZ_JBKFTO010000010.1, forward strand.
GAGCATCCATGGACTGGCCTGGGCTTGGGCGGGGACTACAGAGTCTTCACCGAAGGTCAGTTCTTTGACCACTCCCATAATCTGTTCACCCACGTGGCCATCGAGTTGGGCTTGCCGGGCGTGCTGCTCTGGGCTGCAGTGTGGTTCGGTGTGTTGTGGCAAGCCTGGAAGGCGCGTCACACCGACTTGGGCAAAGGCGTCCTGGGCATCTGGGTGTTTTCGTTCCTGGCGATGCAATTCGACGCCGCCAACCTGACCGGCACCCCTCGTGCGGAATGGTTCATTACCTGGCTGCCGATAGCCCTGAGCAGTGTTTTGGTCTGGGCTCGGGCCAAACCTGGCGCTTGTGATAAAGTTGCCGTCCTACCTAATCAGTGAGCTCAACAATGAGTGATGCACCGCCTAAAGCGGAACAGGAATCCAGCCTGAAAATTTATTTCAGGCTGCTGGGTTATGTGAAACCGTATATCGGCATGTTCCTGGTGAGCATCGTCGGTTTCGTGATTTTCGCGTCTACCCAGCCCATGCTGGCCGGGATTCTCAAGTATTTCGTGGATGGCCTGAGCAACCCGGACGTGGTGTTTTTCCCCAATGTTCCGTACCTCAAAGACTTGAAACTGCTGATGGCCGTGCCGCTGCTGATCGTGTTGATCGCCGCGTGGCAGGGGTTGGGGTCGTTCCTGGGCAACTACTACCTGGCCAAAGTCTCCCTGGGGCTGGTCCACGACCTGCGGGTGCAGTTGTTCAACAAGCTGCTGGTTCTGCCCAACCGCTATTTCGACACCCATAGTTCCGGGCACCTGATTTCGCGCATTACCTTCAACGTGACCATGGTCACCGGCGCCGCCACGGATGCGATCAAGGTGGTGATCCGCGAAGGCCTGACGGTGGTGTTCCTGTTCGGCTACCTGCTGTGGATGAACTGGAAGCTGACCCTGGTGATGCTGGCGATCCTGCCGGTCATCGCCATGATGGTGGGCAGCACCAGCAAGAAATTCCGCAAGCAGAGCAAGAAAATCCAAGTGGCGATGGGCGATGTGACCCACGTGGCCTCGGAGACGATCCAGGGTTACCGTGTGGTGCGCAGCTTCGGTGGGGAAACCTACGAAGAGCAGCGCTTTGCCAAGGCCAGCATGAGCAACACCGAAAAACAGATGCGCATGACCAAGACCGGCGCGGTCTACACCCCCATGCTGCAACTGGTGATCTACACCGCCATGGCGGCGCTGATGTTCCTGGTGCTGTTCCTGCGCGGCGACGCGACGGCCGGCGACCTGGTGGCCTACATCACCGCCGCGGGCTTGCTGCCCAAGCCGATTCGGCAGTTGTCGGAAGTCAGCTCCACCATCCAGAAAGGCGTCGCCGGTGCCGAGAGCATCTTCGAGCAACTGGATGTCGAGCCGGAAGTCGACACCGGCACCGTCGAGAAAGACCGTGTCAGCGGTCGCCTGGACGTACGCAACCTGAGCTTCACCTACCCTGGCACCGAGCGCGAAGTGCTCAAGAACATCAGCTTCACCGCCGCACCGGGCCAGATGGTAGCGTTGGTCGGGCGCTCGGGCAGTGGCAAGTCCACCCTGGCTGCGCTGATCCCACGGTTCTATCACCATGAAAATGGCGAGATCTTGCTCGATGAAGTAGAGATCGAGGACTACCGCCTGCGCAACTTGCGTCGGCACGTGGCCCAGGTGACCCAGCATGTGACGCTGTTCAACGACACCGTGGCCAATAACATCGCCTACGGCGACTTGGCTGGGGCGCCGCGTGCAGACATCGAAAAAGCCGCCGCAGACGCCTATGCCATGGACTTCATCGCCGAGCTGCCAAACGGCCTGGACACCGAGGTCGGCGAAAACGGCGTGCTGCTGTCCGGCGGCCAGCGCCAGCGCTTGGCTATCGCCCGGGCCCTGCTGAAAAATGCACCGCTGTTGATTTTGGATGAAGCGACCTCGGCGCTGGACACCGAGTCCGAACGCCATATCCAGGCGGCATTGGACAAGGTCATGAAGGGTCGTACCACCCTGGTGATCGCCCACCGACTGTCCACCATCGAGAAAGCCGACCTGATTCTGGTGATGGATCACGGCGAAATTGTCGAGCGTGGTACACACGCCGAACTGCTGGCGATGGGCGGCTATTACTCGCGCTTGCACGCCATGGGGCTGGATGAGCCGGCAACGGCCAACATCACCTGACAGGACGGGCGCGCAATGCGCCCCGTTTTTTGTATCAAGTCCCTTACACGCTTGACCAAAGCTAAATAGTTCGCTGCCTATCGTTTGCTATGTTGACCCCCTCGATTCGAATAACGGACGAGAGGGCTAACCTTCTTGCGTGGGTAATGGAATGTTGCAACGTCTGTTCTGGAAACTACTTCCCAAACACCAGAGGGTGTTCTTGCTGGGGCGCTTGTCGGTGGTGGATCGGCAGGCGGTGAATAAAGCCCTGTCGGCAGTGACCACGCTTCCCCAGGCCTTCGAACGGCATAAATGCGTGTTTATCCATGTGCCTAAATGTGCCGGTAGCAGCGTGTGTTCGGCGTTGCTCGACGGGCGCTGGCCGGGGCACCTGCCGTACTACTGGTACCAGCAGCAGTTTCCCGAACACTGCGAGCGCAGCTTCAAGTTTGCCTTCGTGCGTGACCCGCTGGAGCGCGCCTACTCGGCGTACACCTACCTGCGCAACAACCGCATGGGCGAGCGCGACCTGCAGGCCCAGGCGCTGGTCTCCCATTACCGCGACTTCGATCACTTCGTGGGCGGCTGGCTGCACCCGGACAACCTGCGCCGCCAGTTGCACTTTGCCCCACAGACTGACTTCCTGGTCGATCACATGGGCCAGATGGCCATGGACTTTCTGGGGCGTCAGGAGTCTTTGCAGCAAGACTTCCAGCACCTGTGCGAGCGCCTTGGCGTCGATACATCCTTGCCCCACCTGAATGTCTCCCTGGAGCGTCGCAGCGAACCGGTGAGGGATTTTTGCACCCTGCGTACGCGCCGCCTGGTCAGGCGTGCCTATCAACGTGACTACGAGGTCCTGGGTTATGAGTAGCCCGTTGCTGCACAGTGGTTCTGCCTCTATCCGCCCGTTTGCCTTGTCGTTGCCGGTGGCTGCGCGGGCCGCGCTCAAGCACCAGCAGCCGTGTTGCCTGTGGCTGACGGGGTTGTCTGGGTCTGGTAAGTCGACCCTGGCCAATGCCCTGGAGGTGCAACTCAACGAGCAAGGGCGGCACACCTTTGTGCTCGACGGCGATAACCTGCGCACTGGCTTGTGCAATGACTTGGGCATGAGCGATGGCGCGCGCAAGGAAAACATCCGACGTATCGGCGAAGTGGCGCGGTTGATGGTGGATGCGGGTTTGATCGTGATCGTCTCGGCGATTTCGCCGTTCAGCCTCGACCGATCGACCGCCCGGGGCTTGTTTGGGCCGGGGCAATTCCTTGAGGTCTACGTCAGCACGCCGTTCGATGTGTGCGCGCGGCGCGACCCCAAAGGGCTTTACCGCCTGGCGCTGGAAGGGCGCATCAAAGCGTTCACTGGCCTGGACAGCCCCTATGAGGCGCCGGTCAATGCAGACTGCGTGATCAACACTGATGAGGTCGAACTGAAGGACGCCGTGGAGCAGATCCTGGCAACTTTGTTTAAAAAATGACCAGTTGTGCGGCCCGATGTCTTACAGATAAAGCTCTCGAACTAGGCAGCGCTCACCCTGTGCTAATATCGCGCCCCTGTTCATTTTGTATGTGGGTTGCTCCATGAAGTTGTCCATGCCGCGATTCGATCAAGCCCCTGTCTTGGTGGTCGGCGATGTCATGCTCGACCGTTACTGGCATGGTGGTACCTCACGGATTTCCCCTGAGGCGCCGGTGCCGGTCGTTAAGGTCGAGCAAATCGAAGACCGTCCGGGCGGCGCTGCCAACGTTGCCCTCAATATTGCCGCCCTCGGCGCCCCGGCCTCCCTGGTGGGTGTGACCGGCGACGACGAAGCCGCCGACAGCCTGGCCAACAGCCTGCGCGGTGCCGGCGTGCGCGCGCTGTTCCAGCGCATTGCCCACCAGCCGACCATCGTCAAGCTGCGGGTCATGAGCCGTCACCAGCAATTGCTGCGTATCGATTTCGAAGAACCCTTCGCGACCGACGCCCTGGCCCTCAGCGGCCAGGTCGACGAGTTGCTCGAAGGCATCAAGGTGCTGGTGTTGTCCGACTACGGCAAAGGCGCCTTGAGGAACCACCAGGCGCTGATCCAGGCCGCCAAGGCCAAGGGCATCCCGGTACTGGCCGATCCCAAGGGTCGTGACTTCTCGATTTATCGCGGCGCCAGCCTGATCACCCCGAACCTCAGCGAGTTCGAAGCCATCGTCGGCGGTTGCGCCGATGAGCACGAACTGGTGAGCAAAGGTGCAGCGCTGATGGCCGAGCTTGATCTGGGGGCCTTGCTGGTGACCCGTGGCGAGCACGGCATGACCCTGCTGCGTCCCGGCCACCCGGCGATGCACCTGCCGGCGCGAGCCCGTGAAGTGTTTGACGTCACCGGCGCCGGTGACACCGTGATTTCCACCCTGGCCGCTTCGATTGCCGCCGGTGAAGAGTTGCCCCACGCCGTGGCCCTGGCCAACCTGGCGGCGGGCATCGTGGTGGGCAAGTTGGGTACCGCTGCCATCAGCGCGCCGGAGTTGCGCCGTGCAATCCAGCGCTCCGAAGGCTCCGAGCGCGGTGTGCTGACCATCGAACAATTGCTGCTGGCGATTGACGATGCGCGCGCCCACAACGAAAGCATTGTGTTCACCAACGGCTGCTTCGACATCCTGCACGCCGGTCACGTGACCTACCTGGAACAGGCCCGCGCCCAAGGTGACCGCCTGATCGTCGCGGTCAACGACGATGCCTCCGTCAGCCGCCTCAAAGGCCCCGGCCGCCCGATCAACAGTGTTGATCGCCGCATGGCCGTGCTGGCAGGCCTGGGCGCGGTGGACTGGGTGATCAGCTTCCCGGAAGCGACCCCGGAAAACCTGCTGGCCCAGGTCAAGCCAGACGTGCTGGTCAAGGGCGGCGACTACTCCGTCGACCAGGTGGTCGGTGCCGATATCGTCAGCGCCTACGGCGGTACGGTCAAAGTCTTGGGTCTGGTCGAGAACAGCTCGACCACGGCCATTGTCGAGAAGATCCGTGGCAATGACTAAGTGGGTTCTGGTCACAGGCGGTGCGGGCTTTATCGGCTCGCACTTGGTGGATGCGCTGCTCGCCAAAGGTTATGGCGTGCGGGTGTTGGATAACCTCTCCACCGGCAAGCGCAGCAATTTGCCGTTGGATAATCCGCTGGTCGAGTTGCTCGAAGGTGATGTGGCCGACGCCGAACAGGTGGCACGTGCCAGCGTCGGCGCGACCGCCGTGGTGCACCTGGCCGCGGTGGCCTCGGTGCAGGCTTCGGTGGATGACCCGGTGAGCACCCACCAGAGCAATTTCGTCGGCACCTTGAATGTCTGCGAAGCCATGCGCAAGGCCGGCGTCAAGCGCGTGGTGTATGCCTCCAGCGCAGCGGTGTATGGCAACAACGGCGAAGGTGCCTCGATTGACGAAGAGACCACCAAGGCACCGTTGACGCCCTATGCGTCCGACAAGCTGGCCGGTGAGCACTATTTCGACTTCTACCGTCGCCAGCATGGCCTGGAACCGGTGGTGTTCCGCTTTTTCAATATCTTCGGGCCGCGCCAGGATCCTTCATCGCCGTACTCCGGCGTGATCAGTATCTTCAGCGAGCGCGTGCAGCAGGGCCTGCCAATTGCCGTGTTCGGCGATGGCGAGCAAACCCGCGACTTCATGTACGTGGGCGACCTGGTCGACCTGCTGGTGCAGGCCATTGAAGTGCCGGATGCGCCTGTGGGCGCAATCAACGTCGGCTGGAACCGCACCACCACCCTCAAGCAGGTGTTGCAGGCCTTGGAAGACGTGGTTGGCAGCTTGCCCGCCGTGACTTATGGGCCGGCGCGTTCGGGGGATATCAAGCATTCGCGGGCGAATAACCAGCGGTTGCTGGCGAGTTTCACACTGCCCGAGCCGACACCGCTAAGGGTCGGCCTGGAACGCTTGCTCAAGGGCTGAATACAATCAAACGTGGGAGCTGGCTTGCCTGCGATGCAGACACCTCGCTGCATCAGGCAGGTCGAGGTGATGCCATCGCAGGCAAGCCAGCTCCTACAGTCGATTGCGTCAAGCCTTGGCTTTCTTCTTCGGCGTTATCTTGCGCAGCACGCGTTTCGCCAGACGCTTGAGCTTTGACTCCTTCTCCGGCTCCGCCAAACCCTGCTGGCGCAGCCAGTCCTTCCAGCGAATCCGTTCATCGCGCACCAACCAACCCTCTTGCTGGGCGAAGCTTTCCGCCAGGTACAAGCCGCGCGTGCTGGCCGGGTACAGTTGATCCTTCTTGACGGTATACAGCTCGGCCAACGGCTGGCCGTCTTTGAGCGGCATCAGGTACAGGTCTGGACGCTGGCGATCCAGGCGCGCCACCAACTGATCGCCTTCCAGGCGCTCATCCACATGGAACAGGCTCAGGGACTTGGCCTCCTTGGGCACTTCCAGGCGCAGGTCGTAAATCAATTGCAACGACGCGGTGGGTAAGTGCACATAGGCCCGTGGCCGTTCGATCAACTGGGTGGTGGCGCAGCGCACCGGGCGTGCGGCACCGGACAAGGGGCTCAGGCGAAACGGCAGGGCTTCGCGGTAATGCAGCGCGGCGGAGTAGGGCGCTGGCAGCCAAGTGTCGTTGAAGCGCCCGCTGAGCCAGCCTTCGGGGGTCTCCAGCAGGCATTCTTCGGCGATTTCCTGGATGGCGGTGTGCAGCGGCAGGTTCAGTTCGTGGGCCGGGACGTAGCCGGAGATCAGCTTGAGCACCACATCGCCACGGTCTTGGCGGCGTTGACGCACCAGCACCCAGTAATCGCGGTTCTGCCAATGCAGGGTCAGGCGCACCGATACGCCAAGGTTGGCCAGTTCCACGGCGAAGCGCTCGGCGTCGGGCACCTCGACCGGCTTGCGGCGTTGCAGGGTCTGGGCAAAGTTGAGCGGCATGCCGACGCTCTGGTAGCTCAGGCCTTCGGGAGTGGCTTCGACGTGCAGCGGCAGTGTCTTGAAGTTGCTGGGGTTTTTTCTTATGAGCGTTCGCGGCATGTCGGCTCCTTCTTGCGACGGGGTCGGCCGCGTCGGCGGCATCAGAGTTGACGAATGACCTTGGCAGCAGTCGCCACGTTGTGGGCCAGGTGCAGCGGATTAATGGTCCCGACAATAGCACTGGCAACGCCGGTTTGCGCAAACAACAGCATGAAACTGGCGTGTATTGGATCCACTCCAGGTTCCAGGCAAACGTGGCCACTGGCCAGGGCTTTTTTGACCAGGATGCCCTTGCCGTGGGCCGCCGCATAGTCAATGACGGCTTTCTCGGCCTGTTCGTTCAAATTGTAGGTGACCATGGCGCAATCACCTTGTTCCAGAGCCTTCACGCCACCCTCGACGGTCTTGCCGGAGAACCCGAAGCCACGGATCTTACCTTCCTGTTTCAATGCCGCCAGGGTCTGGTACACCTCGCAATCGTTGAGGATGTGCAGGTCATTGCCGTCGGAGTGCACCAGCACCAGGTCGATAAAATCCGTTTCAAGCCGTTTCAGGCTGCGCTCAATCGACAGGCGAGTGTGGGCGGCGCTGAAGTCGTGGCTGGACACGCCGTTCTCGAATTCCTCGCCGACCTTGCTGACAATCACCCAATCCTGGCGCTGGCCGCGCAACAGCGGCCCCAGGCGTTCCTCACTCATGCCGTAGGCCGGTGCGGTGTCGATCAGGTTGATGCCCAGTTCGCGGGCCTGGCGCAGCAGCATGCGGGCCGCGTCGTCATCGGGTATCTGGAAACCGCTGGGGTATTTCACCCCCTGGTCGCGGCCCAGCTTGACGGTGCCCAGGCCCAGCGGCGACACCAGCAGGCCGGTGCTGCCCAGGGGGCGATGCAGGTCGTGCAAGGTTGGCAGGCTCATGGCAACAGTTGCTCCCAGGCGGGTACGCCCATCGGCGGTGTTGGCAGGTGCGGCAACGGCTCGGTGACGCTTGGGCGGATGCCGTCACGTTCCAGGCTGTTGATCACCCGATCGGCGAAGTCTGGCGCCAAGGCCAGCTTGGTCGGCCAGCCCACCAGCAAGCGGCCCTCCTCAAAGACGAAGGCATTGTCGGGGCGGGTCAGGCCTGTTTGCAGGGGCTCGGCGCGGTCGACCCGCAGCGTGGCCCACTGGGTTTGGCTCATGTCGATCCACGGCAGCAACTGCGCCAGTTCTTTTTGTGCCGTGGCGATTTGTTCTTCTGGCGTGCGCGCGACGCCATCGGCCTCGGCAATATCGCCGCCCAGGTACCACACCCAATTGCCATCAGCGGCCGGGTGAGTGGTGACGGTGATGCGTGGCTTGGTGCCACCGCCCAGGCAGTGGGCGTACAGCGGCTTGAGGCCAGGGCCTTTGGCGATGATCATATGCAGCGGGCGCTTTTGCATGGCCGGCTTGCTCAGGCCCAGCTCGGTCAGCAGGTCTGCGGTGCCGCCGCCGGCGCTCAGGACAATGCGTTGGGCGCGGATCTCGCGGTCATCCACCTTCAAGCCCACCAGCTTATTGCCTTCCAGCAGGGGTTGGATGTGCTGCCCGGCGAGCAAGCCATCGCCAGCCAGTTGCGCCAGGCGTTCGATCAGGCTTGGCACATCCACGACCAACTCCGCCAGGCGATAGACCTTGCCCTTGAAGCGGCGGTCTTGCAGGGCTGGGGGCAAATCATCGCCCTTGACTTGGTCGACGCGGCCGCGCACGGCCTTGCTGGCGAAGAAGCTGGTGAGGTTGCCGGCAATCGTGCCGGGGGACCACAGGTAATGGGCTTCGGACAACAAGCGTACGCCGGTCAGGTCCAGCTCACCGTTGCCCGCCAGGGCTTCGCGCCAGCGGCGCGGCATGTCGGCAATGGCTTCGGAGGCGCCGGTGAGGGCGCCGTGCAGGGCGTACTTCGCACCGCCGTGGATGATCCCTTGGGACTTCACGCTTTGCCCGCCGCCCAGCGTGGCGTTTTCCACCAGCACCGTAGAAAACCCCTGGCGGCGCAGGCGCGCATTCAGCCAGAGGCCAGCAACCCCGGCGCCGACAATCAGGACGTCGGTGGAAATAACGGATGGCATGGGCGACCTCAGTGTTCAAGACAAGAGGCGCAGTATACAGGCTGTTGAGTGGCGGTCAGTGCCCGGCGGTTTTCGAGAACAGCTGGATTACCACCACGCCCAGCACAATCAGGCCCATGCCGAGCATTGCTGGCAGGTCGAGCTTCTGCCCATAGATAAACAACGCCGCCACGCTCACCATCACGATGCCCATCCCGGCCCATACCGCGTAGGCCACGCCCACCGGCACGGTACGTACCACCAGGGTCAGCATCCAGAACGCCACGCCGTAGCCGACGATCACCAGCAACAACGGGATGGGCGTGCTCCAGCCCTTGATGGCTTTCATGGACACGGTGGCGATCACTTCCGAGCAGATGGCGATGGCCAGGTAGTAGTAGGCGGGGTTCATGGGGTAATCCTCGGTGTGGAGCGCGTTTGATAAGGTCGGCATTTTAGGGCTTAACCAGATGGGGTAAAGTCATTACCTATCCGAATTAGAGATGGGTTGAGCCATGAGCGTGCAATGGAACCTGGAGCAAATGCGCCTGTTTGTCAGCGTCGCCGAGCAGCGCTCGTTTTCGGCGGTGGCGCGCGGGCAGCGCAAGGCACAGTCGGCGGTGAGCAATGGCATTGCCTTGCTGGAGGCCGACTTGGGCGTAAGCCTGTTCGAGCGTAGCAGTGGTCGCCAACCGCGCCTGACAGAAGCCGGTACGGTGTTGCTTGAGGAGGCCCGGGAAGTGCTGCGCCAGTGCGAACGCCTCAATGGCCGGGCGCTGTCGTTGATGCGTGGCGAAGAGGCCTGCCTGCGCCTGGCCCAGGACGAGGCGATGCTGTATCAGCCGGTACTCGACAGTCTGGATGCCCTGGCCGGTCAATTTCCCAATCTGGAGGTACAGATTTCCAGCGCCGCCCAAGGCGATGTCGCACGCAAGCTGGTGGAGCGCAAGGCCGACCTGGGCATGTTGTTCTATCACGACCAAATCCCCGAAGCGCTGGAACGTCGGGTGGTGGGTAGTGTGGAAATGGTCACCGTGTGCGGTCGCAATCACCCGCTGGCCCGGCAGCAAGCCGTGGATTGCCAGGGCTTGGCGCAATATCGGCAGTTGCTGATGTCGACCCAGACCAGTGTGTACCCCGGCAGTGAGGCCGCCAGCCCCCAGGTCTGGCGGGCCGACAGCTTCTACGTGCTGGCCGAATGGCTCATCCGTGGCCTGGGCTGGGCCTGGTTGCCCCGGCACGTGGTGCAATACCCGACCTATCAGGACCAGATGGTCGAACTGGACAGCGAATGGACCCCGCCGGCACTGGTGGTGGAGTTGGTCTGGCGTCGCGATGAGCCCCTTGGCCCGGCCGCACGCTTTTTGGCTGAACGTTTTGCCGAGTGCCTACGGGCGATTGACTGAAAAAGCCGATAAACTCCGCCGCCATGAATAGAACTCTCTACAGCTGTCTGTTTTACCTGGCGCTGCCGTTGGTGGCCTTACGTCTATGGCTGCGTGCACGCAAGGCACCGGCCTACGCCCAGCGCGTCAGCGAGCGGTTTTCCTACGGCCTGCCGGTGTTGCAGCCGGGCGGGATCTGGGTGCATGCGGTGTCGGTGGGCGAGAGCATTGCCGCAGCGCCGATGGTGCGTGGGTTGCTTGCGCGGTATCCGACGCTGCCGATCACGGTCACCTGCATGACGCCCACCGGTTCCGAGCGTATCCAGGCACTGTTCGCCAATGAGCCGCGCATCCAGCACTGTTACTTGCCCTACGACTTGCCGTGCGCGGCCAAGCGTTTTCTGGATCGCGTGCAGCCCAAGCTCGCCGTGATCATGGAAACTGAGCTGTGGCCCAACCATATTCACGCTTGCGCTCAGCGAGGCATCCCGGTGGCCTTGGCCAATGCGCGGCTATCGGCCCGTTCGGCCAAGGGCTACGGGCGTTTCGCCAAGCTCACCGCGCCGATGCTGGCCGAAATGAGCCTGTTCGCCGTACAGACCCAGACCGAAGCCCAGCGCTTTCTCAGCCTGGGCGCCCGCCCGGAAACCGTGGAAGTCACCGGCTCGATCAAGTTCGACCTGACCATTGACCCCGAGCTGCCCTTGCGTGCCGCTGCATTGCGTGCGAAGTGGGGCGCCAGCGAGCGCCCGGTGTGGATCGCGGCCAGTACTCATGAGGGCGAAGATGAGGTGGTGCTGGCTGCCCATCGGCAATTGCTCGACAGCTATCCCAATGCACTGCTGATTCTGGTGCCACGCCATCAGGAGCGTTTTGGCCCGATGTTCGAGCTGTGCCAGCAACAAGGATTCACCACGGTTCGTCGTTCCAGCGGCGATGCCATTAGCGCAGAAACCTCGGTGTTGCTCGGCGATACCATGGGCGAACTGCTGTTTCTGTATGCCTTGGCCGACAGCGCCTTTGTTGGCGGCAGCCTGGTGGCGACCGGTGGGCATAATCCGCTGGAACCGGCTGCGTTGGCAAAGCCTGTGATCATGGGACCCCACGTATTCAACTTCCTCGAAATCACCGCGATGATGCGTGAGGCCGGGGCGTTGCGGCAGGTGGATGATGCTGAGGGGTTGGCCGAAGCCGTGCGGCAGTTGTTCGAGTTGCCACAGGATGCGCGCAAGATGGCGCAGGCAGGGCTCAAGGTGATGCAGGCTAATCAGGGCGCATTGAAGCGCTTGCTGGATGGCTTGGACAGACTCCTAACCCACTGACAACAGAGGTCAAATGTGGGAGGGGGCAAGTCGAACCGTCGCACCGCCCCTCCCACATTGGTTTTGCGGTGTGCTTAATAGCTTGGGCGGGCCTTGAGTTGCTCAGCGGCTGCCTTGGCCAGATCCGGCGGCAAAAAGTCCCGGTCCGGGTTGTAGTCCGCCTTCAAATACCGCGCTAAATCCTGCAAGTCCCCCGGATTCAACGTCCCCGCCGCCTGCTTCAAGCGCAGGTTGTCGAGGATGTAGTCGTAGCGGCTGTTGTTGTAGTTGCGCACCGACGAGTACAGCTGGCGCTGTGAATCCAGCACATCGACGATATTGCGCGTACCCACTTGGTAACCGATTTCCGTGGCTTCCACCGCGCTCTGGTTGGAAATGATCGACTGGCGGCGCGCCTGCACCTGTTCCACATCAGTGTTCACCGCCCGGTGCAGGTTGCGGGTGTTTTCCACCACTTGGCGGCGCAGGCCTTCGCGTTGTTGCTCGGTCTGGTCCAGGCGCGAGTAGGATTCACGCACTTGCGAGCTGGTGAGGCCGCCGCTGTAGATCGGGATGCTCAGGCGCAGGCCGATGGTGCGCTGGGATACATCGCCGCCGTAAGGAATGGGCAACTGGTTCGGGTTGCTGAAGCCAAGGGCATCGTTGTCACCTTTCTCGTACTGCGCCACGGCGTCGAGGGTTGGCGCGTGGCCAGCCTTGCGCTGTTTCAGGGTTTCTTCGGCGGCGGTCACTGCGTAGTTGCTGGCCAGCAGATTCAGGTTCTGGCGGCCGGCGGTTTCGACCCAGGATTTGGCGTCGTTCGGCAGCGGTGGCAGCACCGGCAGCGTGTGGACAATGCCCTGGATCGAGTTGTACTGGCGGTTGGTCAGGGTGATCAGCGCTTCAAAGGCGTCTTCCACCTGGCGCTGGGCCAGGATGCGGTTGGCGCGGGCGGTGTCGTAGCTGGCCTGGGATTGCAGCACGTCGGTCTTGTCCGACAGGCCCACGTCGAAGCGTTCGTTGGACTGATCGAGCTGGCGCTTGAAGGCGTTTTCTTCGGCCTTGGTCGAGGCCAGGTTGTCTTGGGCGCGGAGCACGGCGAAGTAGTTTTCGGCGCTTTGCAGGATCAGGTTCTGTTCAGTGGCCGACAGTTGCAGGGCGGCCTGCTCGTTGACGGCTTCGGCGGCCTGCAGCTGGAACCAGCGGTCGGCGCGGAACAGCGGTTGGCTCAAGGTGGCGCGCCACGAATGCGCATCGCGATTGGCGGTGCCGGAAGGCTGCGAGAGTTGGGTGCGGACATTGTTGCTGTCGGCGCCGGCCGACAGGTTCGGCAGCAACCCGGCGCGGGCCTGGGGCACCACTTCTTTTTGCGCGCCATATTGGGCGCGGGCGGCCGCCAGGTCGGCGTTGTTGTTCACGGCCTCCTGGTAGACGCTGACCAAGTCAGTGTTGACGGACAAGGGCGCTTCTGCTGCCCAGACCATTCCGTTGGTCGCACAAGACACGGCAAGCGCCAGTGAAAGTTTGCGCAGCATGAGGCGTTCCCTGAGTAAATATTACGGCGATAATTTGTCGGCCAAGGCTACGGCGACAGTTCCAGAGCGTCAAGCCTTGAAGCCGTACCGAGTGTAGTGGCGCGATCACGGCACAACAATCCTGCAATTGCGCCATTCATCACGCTGAATGCACCGCCATTGGCAATTTGCCCACGGCTTGGTCTAGACTGGCCGCGTTCTTGTCGGGGTGCCTTGTTGGAAGGCTGAGATCGGTAAATACCGGATCCCGTTGAACCTGATCAGGTTAGCGCCTGCGTAGGGAACAAGATTTCTCGTCACCCGGCGAGTCCTCTTGTGCTTCGTCCGGGATGTTGTTCGACAATCGAACAGCCCTCGTGCGCCAAGCACAGCACTGGTTTCAGTGCGTCCATCCGTCACAGGTTCGCTCCGACAAAAATCCACCGCCTGGATAAGTTGGAGAGCCCGTGATGAGCACAGAAATAAAAAACACAAAACTAAAAAATACCGTGCACCTGAGTGAATCGGCCAAGGTCGACTCCGGCTCTGTGCAGCCGTTTACCCGCTCGCAAAAAATCTACGTGCAAGGCACTCGCCCGGACATTCGTGTGCCGATGCGTGAGATCAGCCTGGACGTGACCCCCACCGACTTCGGCGGTGAAATCAACGCACCGGTCACCGTGTACGACACCTCCGGCCCCTACACCGACCCCAACGTGATCATCGACGTGCGCAAAGGCCTGGCCGACGTGCGCTCGCCGTGGATCGAAGTGCGCAACGACACCGAGCGCCTGTCGGGCCTCAGCTCGCACTTCGGCCAACAGCGCTTGAGCGATGCCGAGCTGACCGCGCTGCGCTTCGCCCACGTGAAGAACCCGCGCCGCGCCAAGGCCGGTGCCAACGTCACGCAGATGCACTACGCGCGCAAAGGCATCATCACCGCCGAGATGGAATACGTCGCCATCCGCGAAAACATGAAGCTTGAAGTCGCCCGCGCCGCTGGCCTGCTTGACCAGCAACACGCCGGCCACAGCTTTGGCGCCAGCGTGCCGAAGATCATCACCCCGGAATTCGTGCGCGAAGAAATCGCCCGTGGCCGCGCGATCATCCCGGCCAACATCAACCACACCGAGCTGGAGCCGATGATTATCGGCCGTAACTTCCTGGTGAAGATCAACGGCAACATCGGCAACAGCGCCCTGGGTTCGTCCATCGAAGAAGAAGTGGCGAAACTGACCTGGGGCATCCGCTGGGGCTCGGACACCGTGATGGACTTGTCCACCGGCAAGCACATCCACGAAACCCGCGAGTGGATCATCCGCAACTCGCCGGTGCCGATTGGCACCGTGCCGATCTACCAGGCCCTGGAAAAAGTCGGCGGCGCCGCCGAAGACCTGACCTGGGAGCTGTTCCGCGACACCTTGGTGGAACAGGCCGAGCAGGGCGTGGACTACTTCACCATCCACGCCGGCGTCTTGCTGCGCTACGTTCCACTGACCGCCAAACGCGTCACCGGCATCGTGTCCCGTGGCGGCTCGATCATGGCCAAGTGGTGCCTGGCGCACCATAAAGAGAACTTTACCTACACGCATTTCGACGAAATCTGCGAAATCATGAAGGCCTATGACGTCAGCTTCTCCCTCGGCGACGGCCTGCGCCCAGGCTCGATTGCCGACGCCAACGACGCCGCGCAATTCGGCGAGCTGGAAACTCTCGGCGAGCTGACCAAGACCGCCTGGAAGCACGACGTGCAAACCATGATCGAAGGCCCTGGCCACGTGCCGATGCAGTTGATCAAGGAGAACATGGATAAGCAGCTCGAGTGCTGCGACGAAGCGCCGTTCTACACCCTCGGCCCGCTGACCACCGACATCGCGCCGGGCTACGACCACATCACTTCGGGTATCGGCGCGGCGATGATCGGCTGGTTCGGCTGCGCCATGCTCTGCTACGTGACGCCCAAGGAACACCTGGGCTTGCCGAACAAGGATGACGTGAAGACCGGGATCATCACCTACAAGATTGCCGCGCATGCTGCTGACCTCGCGAAAGGCCATCCAGGCGCGCAGATCCGCGACAACGCCCTGAGCAAGGCGCGCTTCGAGTTCCGCTGGGAGGACCAGTTCAACCTGGGTCTGGACCCAGACACCGCGCGTTCGTACCACGATGAAACCCTGCCGAAGGACTCGGCCAAGGTCGCGCATTTTTGCTCGATGTGCGGGCCGAAGTTCTGCTCGATGAAAATCACCCAGGAAGTGCGTGAGTACGCGGCCAACCAGCGCATTGAAGCGGTGGATGTGGATGTGGCCAAGGGGTTGGCAGAGCAGGCGGAGCGGTTCAAGCAGGAAGGTAGTCAGCTGTACAAGAAGGTCTGATCCGGGATTGTTGGAGGCTGTGCCGGCCTCTTCGCGAGCAAGCCCGCTCCCACATTTTGAATGTATTCACAGATCAAAAATGTGGGAGGGGGCTTGCTCCCGAAAGCAATCTCCCAAACAACAAGTATTCCTCAGAGATACCCCCTTGAGCATTCAACCCAGCACCTATTCCCCGGACATCGCAGTGCCTGCTGACAAACGAGTCTTCGGCGCCCGCGACCTGTTCTCCCTATGGTTCTCCCTCGGCATCGGCCTGATGGTCCTGCAAACCGGCGCCTTGCTCGCACCGGGCCTGGGTTTGTCCGGCTCGTTGCTGGCGATCTTCCTCGGCACCCTGGTGGGTGTCTTGTTGCTGGCCGCCGTCGGCGTAATCGGCAGCGACACCGGCCTGTCGGCCATGGCCGCGCTCAAGCTCAGCCTCGGTGCAAAAGGCGCCAGCCTGCCGGCGCTGTTGAACCTGCTGCAACTGATCGGCTGGGGTTCGTTCGAAATCATCGTGATGCGCGACGCCGCGAGCCTGTTGGGCGCGCGGGCATTCAGCGACGGCAGCCTGTTGGCCAGCCCGTTGTTGTGGACGCTGTTTTTCGGCGGCCTGGCGACTTTGCTGGCAGTCAGCGGCCCGCTGACCTTCGTGCGCCAGATTCTGCGTAAGTGGGGCATCTGGCTACTGCTCGCCGCGTGCCTGTGGCTGACCTGGAACCTGTTCGCCAAGGCCGACCTGGGCGCGCTTTGGGACCAGGCCGGTGACGGCTCGATGCCGTTTGCAGTGGGTTTTGATATCGCCATCGCCATGCCGCTGTCGTGGCTGCCGCTGATCGCCGATTACTCGCGGTTCGGCAAACGCGCCAAAAGTGTGTTCGGCGGCACCGCCTTGGGCTTCTTTATCGGTAATTTCTGGCTGATGAGCCTGGGCGTGGCCTACACCCTGGCGTTTGCACCCAGTGGTGAGGTGAATGCACTGCTGTTGGCGCTGGCGGGCGCGGGCCTGGGGATTCCGCTGTTGCTGATCCTGCTGGACGAGTCAGAAAACGCCTTCGCCGATATTCACTCGGCAGCGGTGTCCAGCGGCATGCTGTTGCGCTTGAAGGTCGAGCACCTGGCTCTGGCGATTGGTGTGATCTGCACGCTGATCGCCTGTTTCGCGCCGTTGGCCCAGTACCAGAACTTCCTGCTGCTGATCGGCTCGGTGTTCGCGCCGCTGTTTGGCGTGGTACTGGTGGACCACTTTATCCTGCGTCGCCGTGGCCAGGGCTTGGTGGCGAACCTGCGCTGGCCGGCACTGTTGGCCTGGTTGGGTGGCATTGTCACTTACCATCTGCTGGCCAACCTGTACCCGGATGTCGGCGCGACCCTGCCGGCGTTGGTGCTGGCAGGGCTGTTGCAGTTCATCCTGGGCCGGGCTTTCAGTGGCGCACAGGCACCAGTTCAGGCTTAAGGATGCCTTCCAGGCGCGAGTAGGGGATCTGCAACTCGATGTGGCCCAAGGCGTACGGCGCAATGGTAGACGTGGGGTACTTGAGCACCACACCACCGTAGGTCAGCGCCACGTTCGGGGTTTTCTGGAACGGGTAGGTTTTCACGAACTCCGGTTCCAGGCTCAGACGGGTGCTGATCAGCCAGCTGTTGTGGGACACCTGGGCGGCTTTCCAGAACGCATCCTCTTTGCCAGGCAGCAGCATGTCGGTCAGCGTCAGCGCTTTTTGCTGTTGGCGCGAATAGTTGATGAACGAACGCCCCGGCTCGCCGTGGGTGGCTCCTTGGTCCAGGTAGCTGGCCAGCTCGATGATCACCAAGCCGTCATGCTGTTCCCGTACCTTGGCCTGCAAGTACATGCTGTTGCGCGGTGCGGCGCTGCGCAAGAATTGCTCGGTGTAGGTCGCAAGGCTGGTCGGCAGCGGGTCGGCCTGGGTCATTTCCAGCAGGCGCTGTTCGATCAAGGCATCCAGCTTGGGCTCCTTGGCGAAATGCACCGTGTCGATATTCACCAGCGGGCAGTCAGCGCTGGCGCAGCCGGGCTTGCTTTGTTCGGTGGCGTCGCGCGTGGCTTCCAGCGGGGTGCGCCAGCTGGGTTGGAACAGGCTTTGGCAGGCGCCGAGGGTCAGGGCTATGCAGGCCACGGAGGCGATTTTTAAAAGCGACATGGGTGTCCTTCGTCTAACGATAAGAGCGAAATTGTGCAGCTTCGACTACCAACAAAGCAGTCAGTTCGCCACTAAACTCATTTGAGCGAGTTTGACGCCCGCCGTCTATCCCGGCAACTGGAAAGGGGCTGCATCAACGGGCAGGAGCGCGTTAGGATGGCGCCAATTGCGCAGGCACAACGAGGAAGGGATATGACGGACTTTGCAAAATCGACGCCGAGCAAGATCGAGATTGTTCAGCGCGACAATGCGTTCAAGGGCTTCTACCAGCTCGATCGCCTGCAATTGCGCCACGAGAAATTCGACGGCGGCATGAGCCGGGTGATCAACCGCGAAGTCTTCGTTCGTCATGACGCTGTGTGTGTATTGCCCTACGACCCGCAGCGCGACGAAGTGGTGCTCAACGAGCAGTTCCGCATCGGCGCCATGGGCCGTACCGACAACCCGTGGCTGATCGAGATGGTCGCCGGCCTGATCGACAAGGATGAGCAACCCGAGGAGGTTGCGCACCGCGAAGCCGAGGAGGAAGCTGGGCTGACATTCTCTGCGCTGTGGCCGATCACCAAGTATTTCCCATCCCCCGGCGGCAGTACCGAATTTGTCCACCTGTACCTGGGCCGCTGCGACAGCACCGGGGTAGGTGGCGTCCATGGATTGGAAGAAGAGGCAGAAGATATCCGCGTCACCGTTTGGGCCTTTGAAGATGCCCTGCAAGCGGTGCGCGACGGCAAAATTTCCAACGCAGCCAGCATCATCGCCCTGCAATGGCTTGCGCTTAATCGCGCGGAAGTGAGGGGGTTATGGCAGTAAAGGCACGGGAACGTTATCGAGTTGACCTGATCGGGCTGCAAGCCGCCTGCGAGGCCAACTATGCGCGGCTGATGCGCTTGCTGCCCGACATGCGCCACGCCCCGGCGGCGCGGCGCATCGGTGTGACCCACGGCGACCAGATGCTCGGCGTGCTTACCTTGGAAGTCATCGTCAACTGCCCGTACACCACCACCCTGCGCGTGCGCCAGGAACACAGCCTGCCGTGGCTGCCGGTGCCGCAACTGGAAGTGCAGGTGTACCACGACGCTCGGATGGCCGAAGTCATCAGTGCCGAACATGCGCGACGCTTTCGCAGCATCTATCCTTACCCGAACGTGTTCATGCACCAGCCCGATGAGAAAGCACAGCTCAATGTGTTCCTCGGTGAATGGTTGAGCCACTGCCTGGCCCTGGGCCATGAGTTCGAAGCTGTGCGGTAGATGTGAACTGTGTCTGTTTCTCCAGGTTTCCTCTTTGTGTCCTGCCCAGCATAATCACGCCAACCGTCCATTTTTGTGATTGCCTTGGGAGAGCGCCTTGCCGAGCGTATCCACCGTGAACCCCGACGCCTCGGCGTTGCTGGTGCAACTGTCTGACAGCCATCTGTTTGCCGAGGCTGACGGCACGCTGTTGGGCATGAACACCCGTGAAAGCCTGCAGCGAGTGATCGAGCTGGTGCGTGTGCAGCAGCCCCGCGTTGACCTGATGCTGGCCACGGGGGACCTGTCCCAGGACGGCACGCTTGAGTCCTACCAGCTGTTTCGCGATATGACCCGGCAGATCGATGCCCCGGCGCGCTGGATCCCCGGCAATCACGACGAACCGCAGGTGATGGTCCACGCTGCCGTGCACAGCGACTTTCTGGAACCGGTGGTCGACATCGGCAACTGGCGCGTCACCTTGCTGGACTCCGCCGTGCCGGGCTCGGTGCCGGGTTATTTGCAAGACTCGCAACTGCAATTGCTCGCCCAGGCGCTGAGTGAAGCGCCGAATCGACATCATCTGGTGTGCTTCCACCATCATCCGGTGCCTATCGGGTGTGCGTGGATGGAACCCATTGGTTTGCGCAACCCCGAAGCCCTGTTTGCCGTGCTGGACCGCTTCCCTCAGGTCAAGGCGGTGCTGTGGGGCCATGTGCACCAGGAAATCGACCGCGAGCGCAATGGCGTGCGGTTGCTGGCCTCGCCGTCTACCTGCATCCAGTTCGCGCCGGGCAGCGAGGACTTCAAGGTCAGTGAGCAGGCGCCAGGGTATCGCTGGTTGCGCTTGCATGCCGACGGGCGGTTGGAGACGGGAGTGGAGCGAGTCCAAGGCTTCGAATTTACCGTGGATTACGGCAGCAACGGCTATTGAAAGCTGCAAACACTGATCCCACATTGGTTCTATGGGGGCCTGTGGATTGAGGTCATCACACAAGGCCTCTATCCCTGTAAACTGCGCCTCTTTGGCCTACGTCATGGAGAGCCCGGTATGCCCGCTTCGATCCTCTATATCCACGGTTTCAACAGCGCGCCGGCGTCCAACAAGGCCAGCCAACTGATCACCGTGATGGACACCCTCGGCCTGGCCGATCAATTGCGCGTGCCGGCCCTGCATCACCATCCTCGTCAGGCAATTCCCCAGTTGGAAGCGGCTATCGCTGAACTGGGGCGGCCACTGCTGGTCGGCAGCTCACTCGGCGGCTACTATGCAACCCATCTTGCCGAACGCCATGGCCTCAAGGCGCTGCTGGTCAACCCGGCGGTCAGCCCCCATCGGATGTTCGACGGTTACCTGGGCACCCAGAAGAACCTCTACACCGATGAAACCTGGGAACTGACCCACGACCACGTCACGGCGCTGGCCGAGTTGGAAGTGGCGGCGCCCCAGGATGCCGCGCGTTACCAGGTGTGGTTGCAGACCGGCGATGAAACGCTGGACTATCGCCTCGCCCAGCAGTATTACCGGGCCTGTGCCTTGCGCATCCAGGCTGGCGGCGACCATGGTTACCAGGGGTTCGCCCAACAACTGCCGGCGCTGCTCAGCTTTGCCGGCATTGGCGCAGATCAGTATCAATCCTTCGATTTTTCGTCACTGTAAGAATCGCAGGTCACTTTTTAATCGAACGACTCACGACGAGACCCCATGGCCACTCCCAGCGCTAGCTCTTATAACGCCGACGCCATCGAAGTCCTCTCGGGCCTCGACCCGGTGCGCAAACGCCCCGGCATGTACACCGACACCAGTCGGCCGAACCACCTTGCCCAGGAAGTCATCGACAACAGCGTCGACGAAGCCCTGGCCGGTCATGCCAAGTCGGTGCATGTCATCCTCCACGCTGACCATTCCCTGGAAGTGTCCGACGATGGTCGTGGCATGCCGGTGGACATCCACCCGGAAGAGGGTGTGCCGGGCGTTGAGTTGATCCTCACCAAACTGCACGCCGGCGGTAAGTTCTCCAACAAGAACTACCAGTTCTCCGGTGGCTTGCACGGCGTGGGTATTTCCGTGGTCAACGCCTTGTCCACCCTGGTTCGGGTAAAGGTCAAGCGCGACGGCAACGAGTACCAGATGACCTTTGCCGATGGCTACAAGGCCACCGACCTGGAAGTGATCGGCACCGTTGGCAAGCGTAATACCGGCACCAGCGTGTACTTTGCGCCGGACCCGAAATACTTCGACTCACCAAAATTCTCCATCAGCCGCCTCAAGCACGTGCTCAAGGCCAAGGCTGTGCTGTGCCCGGGCCTGTTGGTGACCTTTGAAGACAAAGGCACCGGCGAAAAGGTCGAGTGGCACTACGAAGACGGCCTGCGCTCCTACCTGGAAGACTCCGTCAGTGACTTCGAGCGCCTGCCCAACGAGCCGTTCTGCGGCAGCCTGTCGGGTAATAAAGAAGCCGTCGATTGGGCGCTGTTGTGGCTGCCCGAAGGTGGCGACAGCGTGCAGGAAAGCTACGTCAACCTGATCCCTACGGCCCAGGGCGGTACCCACGTCAACGGTTTGCGCCAAGGCTTGCTGGATGCCATGCGCGAATTCTGCGAATACCGCAGCCTGTTGCCGCGTGGCGTGAAGCTGGCACCGGAAGACGTGTGGGAGCGCATTGCGTTCGTGCTCTCGATGAAGATGCAGGAGCCGCAATTCTCCGGCCAGACCAAGGAGCGTTTGTCGTCCCGCGAAGCGTCGGCGTTTGTCTCTGGCGTGGTCAAGGATGCGTTCAGCCTGTGGCTCAACGAGCACCCAGAACTGGGCCTGGCCCTGGCGGAGTTGGCAATCAACAACGCCGGACGCCGCTTGAAGGCCAGCAAAAAGGTCGAGCGCAAGCGCATCACCGCAGGTCCGGCACTGCCGGGCAAGCTGGCCGATTGCGCCGGGCAAGACCCGATGCGCTCCGAACTGTTCCTGGTGGAAGGTGATTCCGCCGGCGGTTCCGCCAAGCAAGCGCGGGATAAAGAGTTCCAGGCGATCCTGCCGTTGCGCGGCAAGATCCTCAATACCTGGGAAGTGGACGGCAGCGAAGTGCTGGCCAGCCAGGAAGTGCACAACATTGCCGTGGCCATCGGCGTAGACCCGGGCGCGGCCGATATGAGCCAACTGCGCTACGGCAAGATCTGCATCCTCGCCGACGCCGACTCCGACGGCCTGCACATCGCCACCTTGCTGTGCGCGCTGTTCGTGCAGCACTTCCGCCCGTTGGTGGACGCCGGTCACGTCTACGTCGCCATGCCGCCGCTGTACCGCATCGACCTGGGCAAGGAGATCTTCTACGCCCTCGACGAAGCCGAGCGCGACGGCATCCTCGACCGCCTGGTGGCCGAGAAGAAACGCGGCAAGCCGCAGGTCACGCGATTCAAAGGCCTGGGTGAAATGAACCCGCCGCAATTGCGCGAAACCACTATGGACCCGAACACCCGGCGCCTGGTGCAGTTGACCCTGGAAGACTACGCCGCCACGTCGGAAATGATGGACATGCTGCTGGCGAAAAAACGCGCGCCAGACCGTAAATCCTGGCTGGAATCCAAGGGCAACCTGGCCGAGGTCTTGGGCTGATGCGCACAGGTTTCGCCCTGGCGATCCTGATGTTGAGCGGGTGGGTGGCGACCTCGGTAGCTGCTGCGCCCGTGGCTGAGCTCAAGCTTGTCTCCGAACACCCGGTGGACGGCATGCGCGGCGGCAACCTGTCGGGCCTGGCCCTGTGTGGCAAGGAACTGTGGAGCGTTTCTGACCGCGACGACGACCAGATCTACCGCCTGGATATCAGCGCGCCCACCTGGCAGGCCGAAACGGTGAAGATCGACGTGCCTCCGGTGCCGGAGTCCGGGTTGCCCTGGGGCTTGCGTTCGCGCACCAAGGCCGCGTCGTTCATTCGCGGTGGCGACCTGGATTTTGAAGGCATCACCTGCGATGCCGCGGGAAATCGCTACATTGTCAGCGAAGCCCATGCGGCGGTGCTGCAAGTGCCGGTCAGCGGTGCGCCTGAATGGTTGAGGATTGCCCCCGGCATGGTGCGTGAAGCTCGCGCCAGTGGCATGTTGCTGCACTTTAATGCGTTATTTGAAGGCGTCGCGATCAACCCCGAGGGCAACCAGCTCTGGCTGGCGGCCGAACGTGAGCGACGCGGCTTGGTTTCCCTCAAGCGCCCGCAAAGCCTGTGGGGTTGCGATGGGCCCTGTGTGTTGCTGAGCGAGGCCGGCCAGGAAATGCAGCCGGCCAAGTTCGCCAATGCCAAGGCGGTGTCCAAGGACTTCGCCGACCTGGCGCTGTTCAACGGCAAGCTGTTTACCCTGGAGCGCAATGCGTTCCAGATTTGCCGGCGTGATGCGGTCACGGCCAAGGTCGAGCTGTGCTGGTCGTTTGCCGACGAAACCCTGACGCCCGAACGCAGTTATCCCCAGCCCTACGGCCTGGCCGAAGCCCTGGTGGTGGACGCAGACGGTGCCTGGCTGGGCATCGACAACAACTTCGGCCCCCGCGCCGATGGTGAAAAACGCCCGGTGGTCTATCGTTTTGCCGCCCCGGCCGGTGGCTGGAGTGCCCAGCCATGACTATTGAATTTCCTGAATTGACCCGACGTCGCGACATCTTCGCTGCGTCTTACCAAATGATGAGGCCCGCATGAGTGACATCCTCGCAGACAGCTTAGACGGCGTAGAACGCCGGTCGCTGGCTGACTTCACCGAAAATGCCTACCTCAACTACTCCATGTACGTGATCATGGACCGTGCCTTGCCGCATATCGGCGACGGCCTCAAGCCCGTGCAACGGCGCATCATCTACGCCATGAGTGAGTTGGGCCTGGACGCCGATTCCAAGCACAAGAAGTCGGCGCGTACCGTGGGTGACGTACTGGGTAAGTTCCACCCTCATGGCGACTCCGCCTGCTACGAAGCCATGGTGCTGATGGCCCAGCCGTTCAGCTACCGCTACACGTTGGTGGATGGCCAGGGTAACTGGGGGGCGCCGGATGATCCCAAGTCCTTCGCCGCCATGCGATACACCGAAGCGCGCCTGTCGCGTTATTCGGAAGTCTTGCTGAGCGAGCTGGGGCAGGGTACCGCCGATTGGGGCCCGAACTTCGACGGCACGTTGGACGAACCGCTGGTATTGCCAGCACGTTTGCCCAATATCCTGCTCAATGGCACCACCGGTATCGCGGTGGGTATGGCCACTGACGTACCACCGCACAACCTGCGGGAAGTCGCCACGGCCTGCGTGCGTTTGCTGGATGAGCCCAAGGCCACGGTGGAACAGCTCTGCGAGCATATCCAGGGCCCGGACTACCCGACCGAGGCGGAGATCATCACGCCGCGTGCCGACCTGCTGAAAATGTACGAAACCGGCAAGGGCTCGGTGCGCATGCGCGCTGTGTACCACATCGAGGATGGCGACATTATCGTCACCGCGCTGCCGCACCAGGTGTCCGGCGCCAAGGTGCTGGAGCAGATCGCCGCGCTGATGCAGGCCAAGCCATCGAAATTGCCGCAGGTTGCCGACCTGCGTGACGAGTCAGACCACGAAAACCCCTGCCGCATCGTGATCATCCCGACCAACAGCCGGGTCGACCACGAAGTGCTGATGCAGCATCTGTTTGCCAGCACCGACCTGGAATCCAGCTACCGGGTCAACGTCAACATCATCGGCCTGGACGGCAAGCCGCAGCTGAAAAACCTGCGCAACCTGCTGGTGGAATGGCTTGAATTCCGCGTGCAGACCGTGCGCCGCCGCCTGCAATTCCGTCTGGATAAGGTCGAGCGTCGCTTGCACCTGTTGGACGGTTTGTTGATTGCCTACCTCAACCTGGATGAAGTGATCCACATCATCCGCACCGCCGAGCATCCGAAAGCCGAGCTGATCGCGCGCTTCGAGCTGAGCGAGATCCAGGCTGACTACATTCTCGACACCCGCTTGCGCCAGTTGGCACGACTGGAAGAGATGAAGCTGCGCGACGAACAAGACGCGCTGCTCAAGGAACAAGCCAAGCTGCAAGCCCTGCTGGGCAGCGAAGCCAAGCTGAAAAAGCTGGTACGCAGCGAGCTGATCAAAGACGCCGAAACCTACGGCGATGACCGTCGTTCGCCCATCGTCCAGCGTGCCGAAGCGAAAGCTCTGACAGAAACCGAGCTGCTGCCAAACGAGAAAATTACCGTCGTTCTGTCGGAAAAGGGTTGGGTTCGCTCTGCCAAAGGGCATGATATTGACGCCACCGGTTTGTCGTACAAGGCAGGCGACGGCTTCAAGACCGCCGCATCCGGGCGTTCCAACCAGTTTGCGGTGTTTATCGACTCCACCGGGCGCAGTTATTCGGTGCCGGCCCACACCTTGCCATCGGCACGGGGGCAGGGCGAGCCGCTGACCGGGCGCCTGACGCCGCCACCGGGAGCGAATTTCGAGTGTGTGCTGCTGCCGGAGGATGATGCGCTGTATGTGATTGCGTCCGACGCGGGTTACGGCTTTGTGGTCAAGGGTGAAGACCTGCAGGCCAAGAACAAGGCGGGCAAGGCGCTGTTGAGCCTGCCGAACAACGCCAAGGTGATCTTGCCGCGTCCGGTGGACGACCGTGAGAGCAATTGGCTGGCATCGGTGACCACCGAAGGGCGTTTGCTGGTGTTCAAGATCAGCGACCTGCCACAGCTGGGCAAAGGCAAGGGCAACAAGATTATTGGGATTCCTGGCGAGCGCGTGGCCAGTCGCGAAGAGTACGTGACCGACATTGCCGTGATCCCGGAAGGTGCGACCTTGGTACTGCAAGCCGGTAAACGCACGCTTTCGCTGCGGCCTGACGACTTGGAGCACTACAAGGGCGAGCGCGGGCGACGTGGTAACAAACTGCCACGTGGCTTCCAGCGCGTAGATGCGTTGTTGGTGGAAACGCCTGTTTAACGCGTATTAGAGCCCCCGATCTACGATTTAACGCGTAGATCGGCGCTTTGGCGCTGGAGTCATGGCGCATATTCACGGATGATATGGCCTTTCCAGCGCCGGCGTGGCCGAGCGTGTTTAGGTTATTTTTAGTATTACTTCGTGGTTCGCCTTGTGGCAGCCACCTGGATGGGATGATGACTGCTCCACGCCTTCCTTTTATTTTCGTACTCGCTGGCCTCTTGGGGCTGGCGGGTTGCAGCACGCACCAGCCGGTGTCGCTGTACCAGCTGGACAG
Source organism: Pseudomonas sp. 18175 (assembly GCF_050432925.1). Classification (NCBI taxonomy): domain Bacteria; kingdom Pseudomonadati; phylum Pseudomonadota; class Gammaproteobacteria; order Pseudomonadales; family Pseudomonadaceae; genus Pseudomonas; species Pseudomonas sp. 18175. The sequence goes on from NZ_JBKFTO010000010.1 coordinate 63,241, forward strand.
CGGAAGTCCAGCGCAGCCAGAACAAGCGGCTGGCATGGCCGTTTTGCTCGGCCCGGTAGTCGTTGCCGACTACCTGCAACGCGAAACCCTTCTGCAACGTCAGAACGACGGCAGCCTGCAAGGTTCCACCGATGGTCGTTGGGCGGGCAGTTTGTCGTCCGATATCAACCAGTTGGTCTTGCGCCAAGTGGCGGGTCACCTGGACAGCCAGCGCGTGGTATTGGCGCCGGGGCCTGGCGGTTTCAGCCCTGACGTTCAAGTGCTGCTGACCATCACACGCCTGGATTCCGGTGTTTCCCAACCGGCCATCCTGGATGCGCAATGGCGCTTGATCGACCGCCGTGGCCAGGTGCGCGACAACCGCATCGTGCACCTGCAGGAAGAACACACCGGTACCACGGCCTCCCAGGTCCAGGCCCAGGGCGTGCTGTTACAGCACTTGGCGCAGCAACTGTCGGTAGCCCTCAAGCCACTGGCCAACCAACCGCCGATTGCCGAGGCGCCCCGCAAGCCGAGCGCGCCGGTACAGGCCAAGCCCGCCGAGCCGCAGAAGCCGAAGATGCCGATGGCTACGCCGATCCGTACGGATATGGAAGTGTTCAGGTTCTAAGCTAGGTTGCAGATACAAAAAAGGCCCGCTGATTCAGCGGGCCTTTTCGTTTGTACGTGATTTTAATTGCACTGGAGATCAAGTGTGGGAGCGGGCTTGCTCGCGAATGCGGAGTGTCAGCCAACATATTTGTCACTGACACTCCGCATTCGCGAGCAAGCCCGCTCCCACAAGCTCACTCCACAGTGGGCTTAGCGGTGTTTTTCAGGATTTTGTGCGGGTCTCATGCATCCGCGCCAACTGCCGCTCCAGCATCGATGGATACGGCTCCATCAACCGCTCCACGCAGCTTGCGCCCTCAGGGCTGGCGATCGGGCGGATACGCGCGCGTTGGCGGATCAGCGTGTCTTCGCTGATCTTGCGCTCCACCAGCAGCAGGTTACGGCTGTGTTGGGACAGGGCCAGGGCGTCCTGGGCGATTTCGGTCAGCAGCAGGTCGATCTGGCTCATGCCGAACAGGTCGTCGCCAACCGTCAGGCCCAGTTGCAGTTGCAGGGTGATGCCGCTGTCGGCCACTTCGATCTGCAGGGCATGGCCCAAGGCGCGCAATAGCTCGCCGCAGCAGATGGCGTTGGTCAGGTAGTCTTCGCCACTGTCTTCGCTGTGGAACAGCATCAGCGTGCTGCCGTCGTTCAGGGTGTGCAGCTCGCTTTGGTACAGCGACGCAGCCTGGTCGAGGCAGTCGCGGTAGCGCTCCAGCAACTCGGTCAGGCGGGCACGGGGCAGGCGGCGCAGTTGGTCCTGGGAGCCCAGTTGTACCGCGAGCACGGCGCTGTGTTGGGGTTCGGCGTTCTTCACCGGGACAACTTTGGGGGCCGCAGCCGGCGTGTTGGCCGAGGTGTCGCGCAGGTCGGCGAAAGGGTCTTCGTCGTCCAATTCGTCTTCTTCGGCCTGGATCGCTTTGCGGGTCGCAGGTTTGAGGCCTGCAATCGGGGCGCTTTCGGCAAAGTCCGGCTCGTCGATGTCGAACTCCGGTTCGTCGTCGTATTCAGGCTCGGGTTCAGCTACGCGCACCACCGGTTCCGGGGCGAAGCTGGCGTGAAGCTGGCGGGCGAGATCGCCGATTTCATCCTGGCGGTCGGTGGCCGGGGTGTGTTCGTCGATGTCCCGCAGCCAGATGCGCAATTGCATCAACGGCGTGGAGATATGCCGACCCAGACGCAGGCTCAGGGCCAAAGCCAGGGCCAGCAGTATCGCGCTGAGGATGCCCATGCTTTGCAGGCTGATGGTCATCGGCTGCTGGAATTGCTGCATGTCCAGGCTGATGCGCAGTTGGCCGGCCTTCACATCTTGGAACGTGATGTTGCTCTGGTACAACCCTTCGGCTTCACCCAGCAGGCCGTTTTTCGGGCGCTGCCCGGCTTCGGCCATGATCCGGTTGTCCACGCTGTAGATGGCCGCGTGGGCCACCAGCGGGTTCTTGGTCAGGTTGTTGAGCAGCACGTTGAGGCTGAGGATGTCGTTGGACACCAACAGCTCAGTCGCCGAGGTGGCGGTTTGCGTGGTCAGGCTCTCGCCCAGCGCGTCGGCCTGTTCGTGCATGGCCTGCTTGAACTGCAAGCCCATCACACACGCGTAGATCACCAGGGCCAGGGCGACCAGGATCACGTTATGGCTGGCAATGCGTAATGCGATCGGTACACGGCGGTGGCGCAGTGCCCGGAAGATCAGCAGGAAGAAGTTATCGGTTTTTACTGGCGTGGGCCGGTTCACTTGCGCTCGGCTCTTGGTCCGTGAAGTTGACGCGCAGTATAGCGACAGCCCTAGAACCGGCAAAGCGCTGGCTGTGCCCGATGGTCACTGAAAGTGGGTAGAATGCGGTTTTTTTCCAGCCTGGGGGTGCGCCTTGCGCGAAATTGTCCTGATAAACATCACCGGTGAAGATCGCCCGGGTCTGACTGCGGCGATTACCGGCGTTCTGGCCCAGGGTGGTGTGAACATTCTCGACATCGGCCAGGCGGTGATCCACGACACGTTGTCGTTCGGCATCCTGGTTGAAATCCCGAGCACTGAACAGGCGTCCTCGGTACTCAAGGACATCCTGTTTACGGCGTACAAGCTGGATCAGCAGGTGCGTTTCACCCCGGTGTCCGAAGAGGACTACCAGCAGTGGGTGGCCGGCCAGGGCAAAAAGCGCCACATCGTGACGCTGCTAACTCGCAAGGTCACGGCCGAGCAACTGCAGCGCGTCAGTTCGATCACCGCGCAGTATGGTTTGAATATCGACCACATCGACCGTCTGTCGGGCCGCATGCCGCTGGATACGCCAGCTGACAAAGGCAAGGGCTGCATCGAGTTCTCCGTGCGCGGTGAACCGGCCGACCCGCAAGCCCTGCGCGCTGAATTCCTCAGCGTGGCCCAGGAGCTGAATGTCGATATCGCCTTCCAGGAAGATTCGCTGTTCCGTCGTAACCGCCGCCTGGCAGTGTTCGACATGGACTCCACGCTGATCGAAGCCGAAGTCATCGACGAGTTGGCCAAGGCTGCCGGTGTGGGCGAGCAAGTCTCCGAAATCACCGAACGCGCCATGGCCGGTGAACTGGATTTCCGCGCCAGCTTCAAGGAGCGTCTGGCGCTGCTCAAGGGGCTGGACGTGAGCGTGCTGGATTCCATCGGCGCCTCCCTGCGCCTGACCGAAGGCGCCGAAACCCTGTTCGCCGAGCTAAAGCGCCTGGGCTACAAGACCGCCATCCTCTCCGGCGGCTTCACCTACTTCGCCAAGCAATTGCAGGCCAAGTTGGGCATCGACTACGTGTTTGCCAACGAATTGGAGGTGGTGGATGGCAAGGTGACCGGCGTGGCCGTGGAGCCGATTGTTGACGCCCAGCGTAAAGCCGATTTGCTAAAGGAATTGGCCCACAAGGAAGGCTTGCGTCTGGAGCAGACCATTGCGGTCGGCGACGGCGCGAATGACTTGCCGATGCTGGCAATTGCCGGGTTGGGTGTGGCGTTCCGCGCAAAGCCGTTGGTGAAACAGTCGGCAAAGCAGGCGATTTCGACGTTGGGGTTGGATGGGGTGTTGTATCTGCTGGGCTTTCGCGACCGCGACGGTCAGCTTTAGTCACTGAAGAAACGCGGTAAAAAAATGTGGGAGCGGGCTTGCTCGCGAATACGGTGGTTCAGTCACAGATGTGTCGACTGATACTCCGCCTTCGCGAGCAAGCCCGCTCCCACATTGGGTTGTGCGTCAGGCTTTAGGTGCGGCGATGCCCTGGCCCATCTGCACCGCAGTGCCCGCAGCCAACTCTTCAGCCCACTTCACCTGATCCGGCCCGAACAGCACGATCGCAGTCGAACCCAATTTGAAGCGACCCAGCTCAGCACCTTTCTCCAGATGGATCGACGCACGCGCGGCTTCGTCATAACGGAACGTTTTCAGCTCACGCTTGGGCGGCGTGACCAAGCCCGCCCACACGGTCTCAATCGACGCCACAATCATCGCGCCCACCAACACCACGGCCATCGGGCCGCGTTCGGTGTCGAAGATGCAGGCAACGCGTTCATTACGAGCAAACAACTCCGGTACGTTTTCGGCGGTGGTCTGGTTCACCGAGAAGATGCGCCCCGGAATGTAGATCATCTCGCGCAAGGTGCCGGCCAGTGGCATGTGCACGCGGTGGTAGTCCTTCGGCGACAGGTAAACCGTCGCAAAATCCCCGCCCATGAACGGCGCCGCCACGGCGGAATCGCCGCCCAGCAGTTCCAGCACGCTGAAACTGTGGCCCTTGGCCTGGAACACCCGGCCATGCTCAATCGGGCCAAGCTGGCTGATCGCGCCATCGGCAGGGCTCAGCACCGCGCCTGGCGTTTGATCCAGTGGGCGCGCGCCGTCTTTCAGGGCGCGGGTGAAGAAGGCGTTGAAGTGCTCATAGGCGGTGACGTCTTCTACCAGAGCCTGAGACATGTCCACTTGATAGCGCTTGGCGAACCAGCTGGTGAAGGCGTTCTTGAACCAGCGCACGCGGCACTCGGCAACGCAACCGGCCAGGCGCGACAGCAAGTGGTGCGGCAGCAAGTACTGGCTGAGGATGAACAACTGCTTTTTCATTGACTGTCCTTTAAACCTTAAATCTCAACGGGGGTGTCGGGGTGGTTACCCCATTCGCCCCAGGAACCGGCATAACCTTTGACTCGCGGATAACCGAGCGCCTTGGCCACCAGGTAGGTGAAGCCAGAGCGGTGGTGAGTCTGGCAGTGGGTGATGATTTCTTTGTCGCGGGTCAGCCCGAGGTCTTCGAGGATCTGCGGCATGTCGCGGCGGATGCGCAGGTTGCGCGCCTTGTCCATGCCGGCGGTCCATTCGAAGTTCACGGCGCCGGGGATGTGCCCGCCTTTGGCGGCGAGTACCTTCTCGCCGGAATACTCCAGCGGGCCGCGGGCGTCCCAGATCCCTAAGTCAGCGGCGCCGAGGCGGCTTTGCAGGTATTCGCGGGTAGCGGTGGGGGCGTCATGCAGGGTGAGGCTGACCGGGCCGCCGACGGGGGCGGGCACCTCGGTGGAGAGCGGGTGTTTTTCTTCCAGCCAGGCCAGCAGGCCGCCGTCGAGGTAGTGGTACTTTTGATGGCCGATCACGTCGAGCATCCAGATAAAACGCCCGGCCCAGCCACCGCCTTCGTCGTCATAGACCACATAGGTGGCATCTGGCGTGTGGCCCAGTTCGCCGAAGAGTTTTTCCAGGTCGGCCTTGTGGGGCAGCAGGCCGGGTGCCGGCGGCTGGCCCAGTTGGGTGCGCTTGGGGTCAACGAAATGCGCGCCGGGGATATGCCCTTCGGCGTAGCGGGCGGCACTGGTGAGGTCCACCAAGATCAGGTGTTCGGCACCGAGGCGGCCAAGCAGGTCGCTGGATTCGATCACCAGCGGCAAGCCAGAGAAGTCAGGCATGTGAGGTCTCCTGGGCACAAATGTTGGCGATAAAGGACCGCGATTGTAGCGCAAGCATCAGGCGCTGCGGTTGGTAAAGCAGTGCAGGGCTTTCTCGATGCATTGAGCGGTTTTGCCGAAGGCCTGCACGGTGGTTTCCGAGAACGGCCCGCCGCCCTGGTCGGCCACCATCAGCATCACCACTTTGCCGTTGCAGCTCAGGGAGCGCAGCAGCAGGTGTTCACCGCTGAACAGGCGACGCAGGATCGGTGGCAGCAGCGCCGAGAACTGGGCGTGGTTGTCCGGGTTGAGGCGTACCTGGGCGGATTTTTCCAACAGGCGTTGCAGCAGGGTGCTGTTGACCACGTCCAGGCTCAGGTTGGCGGCGTCTTTTGGCAGGCCGTCGACTTGGTGCACACGCAAGGTGCTCTGGGCGCGATCGGTCATCAGCAGCATGACCCGTTGCATGCCGCTGGCGACGAGGGCTTCCTTGGCACAGGTGGTCAGGTGCATGGCGTTGGCGAAGCGGCTTGGCTCCACCAGTAATTCGGTGCAACGCTTGCGCCAGATGGCCAGGGCCTCGGCGGTCGGTGGCGGCGCAGGTAGCAGGCCGCGATGGATCTTTTGCACATGCCACGGCCAGATCAGCGACAGCGCCGGGTGCCAGAGGTCGGGCATCAAGGTGGAGCGGGCGCTGGTGACGGCCTGCTGGTGCACCTGTTGCTGCACCTCGCCCAATGGTTGTTGCAGGTACAGCGCGGTGAGGTACTGCCAGCGCTGGGTATGTGGGCAGGTCCAGGACTCTTGGGCCGACATCGCCAAGCCGTTGGCGAGCAGCACGGTATTAGCTGGCTGGTTCAGCCAGCGGCGCAGGTTGGGTTCGGCGTCGAGCAGTTGCTGGTGGCGCAGCGGGTCGTCCTCGCGGGCGATATGCAGGGCCTTGACCAGCAGACGCTGTTCGCCCAGCAGCAGGTTATAGCCCTGGGATACCCAGATCGGCAGGTGCCAGGCCTCGGTCAGGCCCAGGCATAGGTCCAGCAGGCGCACGCCAAACAGTTCCTGCTCGACCTGGCGTGCCGGTTGGCCCTTGTGGATAACCCGCAGTTCCCACTCTTCAAGCAGCTTGGGATAGGCCACGGCCATGGGCCACAGTGGTGACAGAAACAGCAGGCTGCCCCAGTGAATGTCTTGCCACAGTCGTGCCAGGCGGCTGCCGAACAAGCCATTGGCTTGCTGGGAGGCGTGCTGGCTTACCAGCAACAGTTGGCGCAACGCCACGGGAATCTCTTGGGCGGGCACCGAGGGCAGGCGCGCCAGCAGCTCTTCGGCGCGCTTGAGACCCAGGCGGTTGAGCGCCACTTCAAGGTTTTCCGCCGGTTCTGCCAAGCTGCCATGGGTATGGCTGTTGGCCTCGCGCATCACGCTGAGCACCAGCGCCGGGCTGTTTTGCATCAGTTCTGCAATATCTCGCAACGAACTGCGGCTGTCGCGGATGGCTTTGCACACCCGGTCATGGCTGGCTTGGGGGACGGGCAGCAGCACGTCGTCCAGGCGCTTGATCCAAGCGGCGAGAGAATTGGGTTTTGCAGTTGGGACTGTCGTTTCATTAGCCATGATTGGGGCGCGATCATCACTTGCGGTCAACACGCCCGGAGCGGGCCGAACTGGCTTTTCGCCTTAACGGGCTATAGTCTGGCGCAGTTTTGCCGATAAGTAGAACAAGAGTTTTCCAGTTTCCCTAAATATGTCCATGAACCCGACGGCGCAAGTACTCATCTCCTATGGCTAAAATTATCGGCATCATTGTCGTCTTCGCAAGCGTGCTCGGCGGGTACGTCCTGTCCCACGGTAAAATCGCTGCGCTGATCCAGCCTTTCGAGGTGATGATTATCGGCGGTGCCGCATTGGGTGCGTTCCTGCAGGCGAACCCCGGCTACATGACCATGCACGTGATCAAGAAGTCGCTGGGCATGTTTGGCTCGCGTTTCACCCACACGTTCTACCTGGAAGTGCTGGGCCTGGTTTACGAGATTCTCAACAAGAGCCGCCGCGAAGGCATGATGGCCATCGAGGCCGACATCGAAGACGCTGCCGCCAGCCCGATTTTCGCCAAGTACCCGGCAGTGCTCAAAGATGAGCGCATGACGGCCTACATCTGTGACTACCTGCGCATCATGTCCTCCGGCAACATGGCCCCCCATGAGCTCGAAGGCTTGTTCGACATGGAACTGTTCAGCCTTAAAGAAGAACTGGAACACCCCTCCCACGCCGTGACCGGCATCGCCGACGGTATGCCCGGTTTCGGTATCGTGGCGGCGGTACTCGGTATCGTTGTGACCATGGCCTCCTTGGGCGAAGGCGACCAGGCGGCCATCGGCATGCACGTAGGTGCGGCACTGGTAGGTACCTTCTTCGGTATTCTCGCGGCCTACGGCTTCTTCGGCCCGTTGGCGACCTCCCTGGCCCACGATGCCAAGGAAGAAATCAACCTGTACGAATCGATCAAGGCCAGCCTGGTAGCGTCCGCTTCCGGCATGCCGCCATCGCTGGCGGTGGAGTTCGGTCGCAAAGTGCTGTATCCGAAACACCGCCCGAGTTTTGCCGAGTTGGAACAAGCGGTTCGCGGTCGCTAAGCCATGGAAAACAACCAGCCGATAATCATCAAGCGCGTCAAGCGCTTCGCTGCGGGGCACCACGGTGGCGCCTGGAAAATCGCCTTCGCCGACTTTGCGACGGCGATGATGGCGTTCTTCCTGGTGCTGTGGCTGATGTCCACCGCTACCCCGGAACAAAAAATCGCCATTGCCGGTTACTTCAAAGACCCGATTGGCTTCTCGGAAAGTGGCACGCCCTTCGTAATCGACCTGGGCGGCTCGCCGCAGTTGGCGCCTGAGCGCACCATCAACCCCGAGGTCAAGACCGAATCGCCCCAGGAAAACATTCCGATCGAGCGTGAAACCGTCGAGTCCATGGCTGAGCAGGTCGAGCAGGAGCGCCTTGAGTTGCTGCTGCAAGAGTTGCAGACCAAGGTCGAGGAAAACCCGCAACTGCTGAAATTCAAGGACCAGATCTCCTTTGAAATTACGCCGGAAGGTTTGCGCATCCAGATCACCGACGCTGCCAACCGGCCGATGTTTGACTCTGGCAGCGCGCGCTTGAAGCCGTACTTCGAAGACATCCTGCTGGCCATGGCCGACACCATCAAGGCGGTGCCGAACAAGATCAGCATCAGCGGCCATACCGACGCCAAGCCGTATGCCGGCCAGGGTGACTTCGGCAACTGGGAGCTTTCGGCCAACCGCGCCAACGCCGCTCGCCGTGCGTTGGTGGCCGGTAGCTATCCAGACCCGCAAGTGGCACGGGTGGTGGGGTTTGCGTCCTCGCAGCTGTTTGACCACAACGACCCGTACAACCCGGTCAACCGCCGGATCGATATCGTGGTGCTGACCAAAAAGGCCCAGCGTGCGATTGAGGGTGATCAGCCGCAACCGACGCCAGCTCCCGGTGCCGCTGCGCCAGGCGCAACGCCGACGGACCCGAACGCACTGCCGCCAAGCCAGGAACCACTGCCGGCCCATGAGCTGCGCCAGAAGCTGAACCTGTTTGATGATGGTGGGGTGAAGGATCCTACGGTGCCCAAGCCAGGCTCTTAAGCAGCACGGAGTATCTGTGGTGAGCGGGCTTGTTGTGGTGAGCGGGCTTGCCCCGCGCTGGGCTGCGCAGCAGCCCTAAAACCAAGCGCCGCATTCTGCCTGACAGAATGCGGCGTTTTTATTGGGGCTGCTGCGCAGCCCAGCGCGGGGCAAGCCCGCTCACCACGCAATCCCGCTCGGCACCGCACGCGTGCTCACTACTCAGTAACTACTTTCCGGCAAACTCGCAATAATCGACCGATAGCTGTTCATCCGCTGTTGCTGCACGCGGCCATCTTCCAACGCCTTGAGCAATGCACAGCCCGGTTCGCGGTCGTGTTTGCAGTCGCGGAAGCGGCAGGTGCCGATCAGGTCGTTGAACTCGATAAAGCCCGCTTCCACATCGCTGCGGCTGACGTGGCCGAGGCCGAATTCACGGATACCCGGGGAGTCGATCAGTTCGCCGCCGCCAGGGAAGTGGAACAACCGCGCCGTGGTGGTGGTGTGGGTGCCCTGGCCGGACAGTTCCGACAGCGGGCCCACGCGGGTCTCGACTTCCGGCAGCAGGCTGTTGACCAGCGAGGATTTACCCACGCCGGACTGGCCGACAAACACGCTGATGCGGCCGTCTAGCTGCTGTTGCAGCTGTTCCATGCCATTACCGTGATGAGCCGAAACCTCCAGCACCGGGTAACCCAGCGTGCGGTACACCGCCAGCAATGCGTTGAGCGCCGGGGCGTTCTGCTCGTCGATCAGGTCGAATTTGTTCAGCAGCAACAGCGGGCGAATGCCGGCATGCTCGGCCGCTACCAGGTAGCGGTCGATCAGATTGGCATGGGGCTCGGGCAGCGGCGCGAATACGATCACGATCATGTCGACGTTGGCCGCCACCGGCTTGAGCTGGCCACGGCTGTCCGGGCGACGCAGTTCGGTGGTGCGGGGCAGTTGGGCGACGATCACGCCGATGCCCTGGTTGCCGGCACGCCACACCACTTTATCGCCGGTCACCAGCGCCGGCAGGTTGGCGCGTAGGTGGCAACGGAACACTTGGCCTGCCAGTTCGCCTTCCAGCGCCTCGACTTCGACCTGCACACCAAAGTGCGCGATCACCAGGCCCGTTTGCTCGGGGCCCAGGTCGCCGCCCTCAAGCGCTTCCACGGCGGAGGATTCACGTTTGGCGGCGCGCGCGGCGCGTTCACCTTGAATCTTTTCGATGCGCCAGTTTTGGCGACGATTGAGCTGGCGTTTGGCCATTGGTGTTCCGTGTCGATAATGCAAAGGAATAGGTAAAACGGTCGCGAGTCTAGCATGCCGCTGCCTGCTAAACTGCGCGGCTACGCCCAGGTGCCAAGAGAATCAAGCCATGCAAAACCCACAGAACCTGATTTGGATCGATCTGGAAATGACCGGTCTGAACCCTGACACCGACGTCATCATCGAGATGGCCACCATTGTCACCGACAGCAACCTCAACACCTTGGCCGAAGGGCCGGTGATCGCCATCCATCACAGCGACGCCGTACTCGCCACCATGGATGAGTGGAATACCCGCACCCACGGCAACTCCGGCCTGACCCAGCGCGTGCGCGACAGCCGTATCAGCATGGCTGAAGCTGAGGCCGAAACCATCGCCTTTTTGGAAAAATGGGTGCCGAAGGGCAAGTCGCCGATCTGCGGCAACAGCATTTGCCAGGATCGTCGCTTCCTTTATACCCACATGAAGGGGCTGGAAAGCTACTTCCATTACCGCAACCTGGATGTTTCTACCCTCAAAGAGCTTGCTGCGCGCTGGGCGCCGGAAGTCAAAGACAGCTTCCATAAAGGCAGCACGCATTTGGCGCTGGATGATATTCGCGAGTCTATTGCCGAGTTGCAGCATTACCGTAAGCATTTCATCAAGGCTTGATGCTGGCACTTTGTGGCGAGGGAGCTTGCTCCCGCTAGAGTGCACAGCACTCTCAGTCGCTGCCTGTCACACTACATTTTTTGAAACATGGGGCTGCTGCGCAGCCCAGCGGGAGCAAGCTCCCTCGCCACAATGCAAGGACCGCCATCATGCTGCTGATGCTCTACCTCATCGCCATTACCGCCGAAGCCATGACCGGCGCGTTGTCGGCCGGCCGGCGCGGTATGGACTGGTTTGGCGTAGTGCTGATCGCCTGCGTGACAGCCTTGGGCGGCGGTTCGGTGCGCGATGTGCTGCTGGGGCATTACCCGCTGACCTGGGTCAAACACCCGGAATACCTGGTGCTGACCTCGGTCGCGGCGCTGTTGACGATCTTCATCGCGCCGCTGATGCGCCGCCTGCGCTCGCTGTTTTTGGCGCTGGACGCGGTGGGCTTGGTGGCCTTCACCCTGATCGGCTGCATGACCGCGCTGGAGATGGGCCACGGCATGCTGGTGGCCTCAGTCAGCGGCGTGATCACCGGCGTTTTCGGCGGCATTCTGCGGGATATCTTCTGCAACGACATCCCGCTGATCTTTCGCCGTGAGTTGTACGCCAGCGTGTCGTTCCTCGCCGCTTGGTTCTACTTGCTCTGCCTCTATCTGGAACTGCCCAGCGAGCAAGCGATTTTGCTGACGCTGTTCAGCGGCTTTCTACTGCGCCTGCTGGCGATCCGTTTTCACTGGGAAATGCCCAAGTTCGTCTACAACGACGACGTGCACTAACGCGTAGCGTGCTGGTTCAGCGCCCACTCGACATGTTCGCGTACCAGCTCCGAGGGGTAATCCCTGCGTGCTTTCAAGGCTTCCAGCACCGGGATGCTTGATGGCGCATTGCCCAGGCCCACCGCCAGGTTGCGCAACCAGCGCTCATAACCGGCACGGCGCAGGGGCGAGCCTTCGGTGCTGCTGAGGAATTTGTCTTCGTCCCACATAAACAGCTCGGCCAGTTCGGCGTTATCCAGGTTGTGGCGCGGCTTAAAATCGCTTTCGCCGGTAGCACGGGCGAAACGATTCCACGGGCATACGATCTGACAGTCATCGCAGCCAAACACCCGGTTACCGATCAACGGGCGCAGGTCTTCGGGAATCGCGCTTTTGAGCTCAATGGTCAGGTAGGAAATACAGCGCCGCGCATCCAGCACATAGGGGCCGACGAAGGCATTGGTGGGGCAGATGTCCAGGCACGCGGTGCAGCGACCGCAGTGTTCGGTGCTGTGGGGTTCGTCCACCGGCAAGGGCAGGTCGACAAACAGCTCGCTCAGGAAAAAATAGCTACCGGCCTTGCGATTGAGTACCAGGGTGTTTTTGCCGATCCAGCCCAGGCCAGCTTGTTCGGCGATGGCTTTTTCCAGCACCGGTGCGCTGTCGACAAACGCCCGAAAGCCGAACGGGCCGATCTGCGCCTGGATACGGTCTGCCAGTTGCTGCACGCGCTTGCGGATCAGCTTGTGGTAATCGCGGCCCAAGGCGTAGCGCGAGATATAGGCTTTTTCCGGCTTGGCCAGCAATTGGGCCATTTGCGTGTCGCCGGGCAGGTAGTCCATGCGCAACGAGACCACGCGCAAGGTGCCCGGAACCAGTTCGTCTGGGTGCGAGCGTTTGCTGCCGTGGGCGCCCATGTACTCCATCTCGCCGTGGTAGCCCGCGTCGAGCCAGCGTTGCAGGTGTTGTTCATGCTCAGCCAGGTTCAGGCCGCTGATGCCGACTTGTTGAAAGCCCAATTCTCGGCCCCAGTCTTTGATCGATTGGGCGAGGGCGGGCAGATCGGAGGTAATAGCAGGCATGAGACACGGGAAACCACAGGTTAGATGCGTATAATTCTGCCAGACATCGGAGCTTGAAGACGCATGCCGCAGACAAAACACCCAATATCCGACGTTCAGCCACTGTTGCACGGCGATTTGCCGCAACTGGCTGCACGTTCCCCGGACGCCCATAAAGGCCAGTTCGGCCAGCTGCTGGTCATCGGTGGTGACCGAGGCTTTGGCGGCGCCGCGCTGCTCAGCGCCGAGAGTGCCTTGCGCAGTGGCGCCGGTTTGGTCTCCCTGGCGACCCGCCTGGAACACGTGCCCGCCGCGCTGGCCCGCTTGCCGGAAGTCATGACCGTGGGCGTGAGTTCGGCCAACCAGTTGATGGGGCTGCTGGAAAACATCTCGGTGATCGTCATTGGTCCGGGCCTGGGTGAGGCCGCGTGGGGCAAAAGCCTGCTGTCGGTTGCCGCCAATGCCCGGCAGCCGCAAGTATGGGACGCCGACGCGCTTAATCAGCTATCCAAAGGCGGCGTGAGCCTGCCGGCCAATTCGGTGATCACCCCGCATCCTGGCGAAGCTGCACGCTTGATGGGCCTCTCGACAGCCGAGGTTCAGGCTGACCGCCTTAAGGTGGCGCGCGCGTTGAGCCAGAAATTCAATGCAGTGACTATCCTCAAGGGTGCTGGCAGTTTGATCGCCAGCCCGGATGGGCGTGTTTCGCGATGCGACCAAGGCCACCCGGCGATGGCAACGGCAGGGCTGGGGGATGTACTGGCTGGATTGGTGGGCGCATTGCTGGCCCAAGGCATGCCCGCCTATGAGGCAGGCTGCCTGGCCGTTTGGTTGCACGCCACGGCAGGGGATCGCCAAGGCACCTTTGGGCGCGGGTTGGCTGCCAGCGACCTGATACCGGCCATTCGTCAATTGTTGGAGGAGCAGTCGCCGTGCCTGAAGTAATCCTGTTTTTGGCCGATGAAGAGGCCATGGTTGCGTTCGGTCACCGCATCGCCCAGGCCACGGCCGGGGTAGGGCTGATCTTTCTTGAGGGCGACCTGGGGGCGGGCAAAACGACGCTGTCTCGGGGGATTATTCGCGGCTTGGGCCATACCGGCGCGGTAAAAAGCCCGACGTTCACCCTGGTAGAGCCCTATGAGATCGGCGACCTGCGCGCCTTTCATTTCGACCTCTATCGCCTGGTGGACCCCGAAGAGCTGGAGTACTTGGGCATCCGGGATTACTTCGATGAAGATGCGTTGTGTCTGATCGAGTGGCCAGATAAAGGCACAGGCTTTTTGCCAAAGCCGGACCTGACCATTACCATTACGCCGCATGAAACGGGACGTCAGCTGAAGTTGTTGCCCCAAAGCGCGCGCGGCCAGTCGTGGTGCGCCGCTTTGGCATTGGAATTCAAATAATTGGTGGGGTTAGGTATGCGCTTTCGCGCGTTGGTTGCTGTCGTAGGGGTGTTGCTTGCGGCAATGACTGTCAATGCTCTGGCTGCTTCACAGGTGAAGAGTGTGCGCCTGTGGCGAGCGCCGGATAACACGCGACTGGTGTTCGACCTGTCTGGCCCGGTCCAGCACAGCGTCTTTACCCTGACGGCGCCTGATCGCCTGGTGATCGACATCAATGGTGCGACCCTGGCCGCGCCGCTCAAGGTGTCCACCGCCAACACCCCGATTACTGCCATGCGTTCGGCCCAGCGTACGCCGACCGATCTGCGCGTGGTCATCGACCTGAAAAAAACCGTGACGCCGAAAAGCTTCGTGCTGGCGCCGAACGCCCAATACGGCAACCGGCTGGTGGTCGACCTGTTCGACAACGCCGCTGATGCCAACCCGCCACCTGCACCACCGCCGAGTGTCGCGACGGTGCCTGCGGTGCCGGTCAACCCGTCGCAACCTCAGGTCAAGTTGCCGCCACCGCCACCGGCCCCGGCGGGCAAACGCGACATTATTGTGGTGATCGACGCCGGCCACGGCGGCGAAGACCCGGGCGCCTCCGGCTCGCGCGGCCAGCATGAAAAAGACGTGGTACTGGCGATTGCCCGTGAACTGCAGCGCCAGGTCAACGCCATGAAAGGCTACCGCGCCGAGCTGACGCGAACCGGCGACTACTTCATCCCGTTGCGCGGACGTACCGAAATCGCCCGTAAGAAGGGCGCGGACCTGTTCGTCTCGATTCACGCCGACGCCGCTCCGTCCACCGCAGCCTTTGGCGCCTCGGTGTTTGCCTTGTCGGATCGCGGTGCCACGTCCGAGACCGCCCGTTGGCTGGCCGACAGCGAAAACCGTTCCGACTTGATCGGCGGGGCCGGCAACGTGTCCCTCGACGACAAGGACAAGATGCTTGCGGGTGTATTGCTCGACCTGTCGATGACCGCTTCGCTGACTTCCAGCCTGAACGTTGGCCAAAAGGTGTTGAGCAATATCGGCCGCGTGACCTCGCTGCACAAACAGCGCGTGGAACAGGCTGGGTTCATGGTGTTGAAGTCGCCGGATATCCCGTCGATTTTGGTGGAAACCGGGTTTATCTCCAACGCCAACGAAGCCTCCAAGCTGGCCAGTGCCAGCCACCAGCAAGCGCTGGCGCGCTCCATCAGCGCCGGTGTGCGCCAGTTCTTCCAGCAGAACCCGCCGCCGGGTACGTATATCGCCTGGCTGCGCGACTCGGGCAAGATTGCCCAGGGTCCGCGTGACCATCGCGTGCAGCCCGGCGACACCCTGGCCATGCTGGCGGTGCGTTTCCAGGTCTCGGCCGCGACCTTGCGCAGCGCCAATAACCTGAAAACCGATGAGTTGAAAGTCGGCCAGGTATTGACCATTCCTGGCACAGAATTGGCGGCGCAGTAATGAGTGAATCCGTATTGAACAACGGCTCGCGTATCGAGCTGCTCAGCCCGCGCCTTGCCAACCAGATTGCGGCGGGCGAGGTTGTTGAGCGCCCTGCGTCGGTGATCAAGGAACTGCTGGAGAACAGCATTGACTCTGGCGCCAAGCGCATCGACGTGGATGTGGAACAGGGTGGCGTCAAGCTGCTGCGGGTACGTGACGACGGCAGCGGCATCTCCTCCGATGACCTGCCGCTGGCTCTGGCCCGTCACGCCACCAGTAAGATTCGCGACCTGGAAGACCTGGAGCGGGTGATGAGCCTGGGCTTTCGCGGTGAGGCCCTGGCCTCCATCAGCTCCGTGGCGCGCCTGACCCTGACTTCCCGCACCCGCAGCGCCGAACAGGCCTGGCAGGTGGAAACCGAAGGCCGGGACATGGCGCCTCGTGTGCAGCCGGCGGCCCATCCGGTGGGCACGTCGGTGGAAGTGCGCGACCTGTTCTTCAATACCCCGGCGCGGCGTAAATTCCTCAAGGCCGAAAAAACCGAATTCGATCACCTGCAAGAAGTCATCAAACGCCTGGCTTTGGCGCGCTTCGACGTGGCATTCCACCTGCGCCACAACGGCAAGACCATCCTCAGCCTGCATGAAGCCCATGATGACGCAGCGCGCGCGCGGCGGGTGTCGGCGATTTGTGGCGGCGGATTCCTGGAGCAGGCGTTGCCGATCGAGATCGAGCGCAATGGCCTGCGCCTCTGGGGTTGGGTGGGGCTGCCGACCTTCTCCCGCAGCCAGGCGGACTTGCAATACTTCTTCGTGAATGGCCGTGCGGTGCGCGACAAACTGGTGGCCCACGCGGTGCGCCAGGCGTATCGCGACGTGCTGTTCAACGGTCGCCACCCAACGTTTGTGCTGTTTTTCGAGGTCGACCCGTCGGTGGTCGACGTCAACGTGCACCCGACCAAGCACGAAGTGCGCTTCCGTGATGGGCGCATGGTGCATGACTTCCTCTATGGCACCTTGCACCGCGCCTTGGGCGATGTGCGCCCGGATGATCAGCTGTCTGCGCCGATCGTCACGGCAATGGTGCGTCCAAGCGGGCCAGAGGCCGGTGAGTTCGGCCCCCAGGGCGAAATGAGCCTGGCGGGCAACTTGCTGCAATCGACGCCGCCGCAGCCCTCTTTTGCTGCGCCGGGTTCGGGTGCCGGGGCGGGCTATCAATACCAATACACCCCGCGCCCGCAATCGGCAGTGCCGGTAGCCGAAGCCCAGGCGGCGTATCGCGAGTTTTTCGCACCGCTGCCGGGTGCCGAGCCCGGTGCTGGTGCCGTTGCTTTGCCGGAGGGTGGGGGTGATATTCCGCCGCTGGGTTATGCGCTGGCGCAGCTCAAGGGTATCTACATTCTTGCGGAGAACGCCCACGGCTTGGTACTGGTGGACATGCACGCCGCCCACGAACGGATCATGTACGAGCGCCTCAAGATCGCCATGGCCAGCGAAGGCCTCAGCGGTCAGCCGTTACTGGTGCCGGAATCCCTGGCAGTGAGCCAGCGCGAAGCCGATTGCGCCGAAGAACACGCCGGCGTGTTCCAGAGCCTGGGCTTTGAATTGCAGCGCCTGGGCCCGGAAACCCTGGCCATCCGCCAGATTCCCGCGCTGCTCAAGCAGGCCGAGGCCAACCGGCTGGTAGCCGATGTATTGGCGGACCTGATGGAATACGGCACCAGTGATCGTGTCCAAGCCCATATCAACGAACTGCTCGGGACCATGGCCTGCCACGGCGCCATCCGCGCCAACCGCCGCCTGGCCCTGCCAGAAATGAACGGCCTGCTGCGGGACATGGAAAACACCGAGCGCAGCGGGCAATGCAACCATGGCCGACCGACCTGGACCCAGATGGGCCTGGACGATCTGGACAAACTGTTCTTGCGCGGCCGCTGATGAGTGCCTTGCCCCCCGCGATCTTCCTGATGGGCCCGACGGCCGCCGGCAAGACCGACCTGGCCATCGAGCTGACCAAAGTGCTGCCGTGCGAGTTGATCAGTGTCGACTCTGCCCTGGTTTACCGGGACATGGACATCGGCACGGCCAAGCCTTCCAAAGCGCTGTTGGCCGAATACCCGCACAAGCTGATCGATATCATCGACCCCTCTGAGAGTTATTCGGCGGCCGATTTCCGTACCGATGCCCTTGCCGCCATGGCCGAGATCACAGCACGCGGAAATATTCCACTGCTGGTGGGCGGTACGATGCTCTATTACAAGGCTTTGCAGGAAGGCTTGGCGGATATGCCGCCGGCAGACGCCCAAGTGCGCGCCGAGTTGGAAGAAGAGGCTGCACGCCTTGGCTGGCAAGCCCTGCACGATCAACTGGCCGCCGTGGACCCGGTGTCCGCCGTACGCATTCACCCCAATGACCCCCAGCGCCTCACCCGCGCCTTGGAAGTCTGGCGTGTTAGTGGCCAGACCATGACCGAGCATCGGCGCAAACAAACTGCGCAAAGTGCCGACGCAGGCGCATCGGGCCAGTCACAATTGCCCTATACTGTGGCGAATCTGGCCATTGCCCCGGCAAATCGCCAGGTGCTGCATGAACGAATTGCACAAAGATTCACAATTATGTTGGAACAGGGGTTCGTGGACGAGGTCGTAGCACTGCGTTCCAGAGG
The DNA here is from genome assembly GCF_050432925.1 of Pseudomonas sp. 18175. Taxonomy (NCBI): domain Bacteria; kingdom Pseudomonadati; phylum Pseudomonadota; class Gammaproteobacteria; order Pseudomonadales; family Pseudomonadaceae; genus Pseudomonas; species Pseudomonas sp. 18175. The sequence goes on from NZ_JBKFTO010000010.1 coordinate 81,539, forward strand.
TGACCTGCATTCAGGGTTGCCTTCGATACGTGCTGTAGGCTATCGCCAAGTCTGGGATCACCTGGATGGCAAGCTGACGTCAGCCGAAATGCAGGAGCGCGGCATCATCGCCACGCGCCAATTGGCGAAGCGCCAGTTCACCTGGTTGCGCAGCTGGAGCGATTTGCACTGGCTGGACAGCCTGGACAGCGACAATCTGTCACGCGCCTTGAAATACTTGGGATCGGTCTCCATATTGAGCTGAGTCCTTGCAATTGCCGTCTATCCTTGGGGGTGTGACGGCCATACGCTATCTATTTTCCGATTTTTTATTATTGATCCTTAAAGGAGTGCGGCACATGTCAAAAGGGCATTCGCTACAAGACCCTTACTTGAATACTTTACGTAAAGAGAAAGTGGGGGTTTCCATCTATCTGGTCAACGGGATCAAGCTGCAAGGCACGATCGAGTCGTTCGACCAGTTCGTGATCCTGCTGAAAAACACCGTCAGCCAGATGGTTTACAAGCACGCTATCTCGACAGTGGTTCCAGTTCGTCCAATCCGTCTGCCTAGCGCAGCTGGCGACGAAGTGGGTGACGCTGAGCCAGGTAACGCCTGATAGGAGTCTCCTTTGTTCTTTGAGCGCCACGGTGGTGGTGAGCGGGTAATCCTCGTTCACTTGGATGGACAGGACCCTGAGGCGCGCGAAGATCCGCAGGAGTTTCAGGAGTTGGCGAATTCGGCCGGCGCCGAGACCGTTGCGTTTTTTAACGTACCGCGTCATCGGCCAACCGCCAAATTCCTGATCGGCAGCGGCAAGGTCGAGGAACTTCGCGACCTGGTCCACGCCGAAGAAGCCGATCTGGTGATCTTCAATCACGTCCTTACGCCCAGTCAGGAGCGCAACCTCGAACGTGTCTTCGAGTGTCGCGTGATCGACCGTACAGGCCTGATCCTCGATATTTTCGCCCAGCGCGCCCGTACCCATGAAGGCAAGCTCCAGGTTGAACTGGCCCAGCTTGACCACATGAGCACCCGGCTGGTTCGCGGCTGGACTCACCTTGAACGTCAAGGTGGCGGTATCGGTATGCGCGGCCCGGGTGAAACCCAGCTGGAGACCGATCGGCGCCTGCTGCGGGTTCGCCTGCGCCAGATCAAGGGCCGCCTCGAAAAAGTCCGCAGCCAACGCGAGCAATCGCGCCGTGGCCGTTCCCGCGCGGATATCCCTACCGTGTCCCTGGTGGGCTATACCAACGCCGGCAAGTCCACGCTGTTCAACAACGTGACCAAATCCGACGTGTACGCGGCCGACCAACTGTTCGCCACCCTCGACCCGACCCTGCGCCGCCTGGACCTGGCTGACCTGGGGCCGATCGTACTGGCCGATACCGTGGGTTTTATTCGTCACCTGCCCCACAAGCTGGTCGAGGCATTTCGGTCTACGCTCGAAGAGTCGAGCAATTCCGACCTGCTGTTGCACGTGATCGATGCGGCGGAACCGGATCGCATGTTGCAGATTGAACAGGTGATGCTGGTGCTGGGCGAGATTGGTGCCCAGGACTTGCCGATCCTCGAGGTCTATAACAAACTCGATTTGCTTGAAGGCGTTGAGCCACAAATCCAGCGCGACGAGAACGGCAAGCCCCAGCGGGTATGGCTGTCAGCGCGTGATGGCAGTGGTTTGGAGTTGCTTGAACAAGCCATTGCCGAGTTGCTCGGCAGCGATTTGTTTGTTGGCACCTTGCGCTTGCCCCAGCGTTTTGCTCGACTGCGTGCACAGTTTTTCCAGTTGGGCGCGGTACAGAAAGAAGAACACGACGAAGAAGGTGTCAGCTTGCTGGCCGTTCGATTGCCGCGCTCGGAGCTTAATCGGCTGGTCAGCCGTGAAGGCGTTGTACCGACAGAGTTCATCGAACAACACACTTTGCAATAAAAGCCTCCGAAAGCGGTTGTGCCGCCGTAGCAGGCATTCTGTAGCATTGGTCGGCGCGCCGTGGGTGCGTCTTTGCTTTATCAGATGGAGAGCGCTATGGCTTGGAATGAGCCGGGTGGCAACTCGAATAATCAGGATCCTTGGGGTGGTAAACGCCGCAATAATGGCGACCGCAAGGGGCCACCAGATCTCGACGAGGCCTTCCGAAAGCTGCAGGAAAGCCTGAATGGGTTGTTCGGTGGTGGAAAAAAACGTGGTGGTGACGACAGCGGTCGCACAAGCAAGGGCGGCGGCTATGGCCTGCTGGGCCTGGGTCTTGTCGTGCTGGCGGCCGTTTGGCTGTACAGCGCCGTCTACGTGGTGGACGAGCAGGAGCAAGCCGTGGTGCTGCGCTTCGGCAAGTACTACGAGACTGTCGGCCCGGGCCTGAACATCTACTTCCCGCCGATCGACAAGAAGTACATGGAGAACGTCACGCGTGAGCGTGCCTACACCAAGCAGGGCCAGATGCTGACCGAAGACGAGAACATCGTCGAAGTGCCGCTGACCGTGCAGTACAAGATCAGCAACCTGCAGGACTTCGTGCTGAACGTTGATCAGCCGGAAATCAGCCTGCAACACGCAACCGAAAGCGCCCTGCGCCACGTGGTGGGCTCCACCGCCATGGACCAGGTGCTGACTGAAGGTCGTGAACTGATGGCCAGCGAAATCAAGGAGCGCCTGCAACGGTTCCTCGACACCTATCGCACCGGTATCACTGTGACCCAGGTAAACGTACAGAGCGCAGCCGCACCGCGCGAAGTACAGGAAGCCTTCGATGACGTGATCCGCGCCCGTGAAGACGAGCAGCGTTCGCGCAACCAGGCCGAGACCTACGCCAACGGCGTCGTGCCGGAAGCCCGTGGTCAGGCCCAGCGCATCATCGAAGATGCCAACGGTTACCGTGACGAAGTGGTCTCCCGTGCCAAGGGTGAGGCGGATCGCTTTACCAAATTGGTCGCCGAGTACCGCAAGGCCCCTGAAGTGACTCGTGAGCGTCTGTACCTGGACACCATGCAGGAAGTCTTCAGTAACACCAGCAAGGTGCTCGTGACCGGCAACAAAGGTGGGCAGAACAACCTGCTTTACCTGCCGCTGGACAAGATGATCGAGGGTGGCCGTAGCGGTAACAGTGCGCCGTCCACCAGTTCGAATGCCGCTGCCAACGAAGCGAGCGCCCGCGCGGCCGCTGACTTGCTGCAACAGCAAACACGTACCAGGGAGAGTCGTTGATGAGCAATAAATCGCTGACAGCCCTGATTGTGGGTGTCGTCGTGGTCATCGCTGCCTGGAACTGCTTCTACATCGTGGCTCAGACCGAGCGTGCGGTGCTGCTGCAATTCGGTCGCGTGGTCCAGGCAGACGTCCAGCCCGGCCTGCATGTGAAGGTCCCCTACGTTAACCAGGTGCGCAAGTTCGACGCACGCCTGATGACCCTGGATGCACCGACGCAACGTTTCCTGACCCTGGAAAAGAAAGCCGTGATGGTTGACGCCTACGCCAAGTGGCGCGTCAAGGATGCCGAGCGCTTTTACACCGCGACTTCCGGCCTCAAGCAGATTGCCGACGAGCGTTTGTCGCGCCGTCTGGAATCGGGCCTGCGTGACCAGTTTGGTAAGCGCACCCTGCACGAGGTGGTATCCGGTGAGCGTGACGCATTGATGGCTGACATCACGCGTTCGTTGAACACCATGGCGGAAAAAGAGCTGGGCATCGAGGTGATCGATGTTCGGGTCAAGGCTATCGACCTGCCAAAAGAAGTGAACCGCAGCGTGTTCGAACGTATGAGCACCGAGCGTGAGCGTGAAGCCCGTGAGCACCGCGCCAAGGGTAACGAGTTGGCTGAAGGTATCCGTGCGGATGCCGACCGTCAGCGCCGTGTACTGTTGGCAGAAGCTTATCGTGAGTCTGAAGAGGCCCGCGGTGATGGTGATGCCCAAGCTGCGGCGATCTACGCCAAGGCTTACGGCCAGGACCAAGAGTTCTACGCGTTCTACCGTAGCCTGCGTGCTTACCGTGAAAGCTTTGCGAACAAAACCGACGTCATGGTGCTTGACCCAAGTAGCGATTTCTTCCGCTACCTGGAAAAAGCCAAGTAATCAGCTCGTCACTGTATAGGACGCACTCCGTCGGGCGGCTAAAACGCCTGGCGGGGTGATCCTTTCAGAAAACGGGTGTATGATGCGGCAGCCGGGAAATTCCCGGCTTTTTTGCGTCTGCATGTTTGATTCGGCAGGCGTGACAGGTTTTTCGAGGAAAGTGCCCGACGAGGCCGTTTTCAGGTCGTTCGTCACGTCGCTCTTGCGCGTGGTTTATGCAAGGGGCGGGTGTTTTCTGCTTCACTCAAGGCTCGGCCGAGGGCTGGCCGCCCGGATCAAAGGGGAATGGCGTAATGGCAACGGTAGACCGCTGGCTGCTGCCAGATGGCATCGAAGAAGTACTGCCACCAGAAGCTGCGCGCATTGAAGTAGCGCGTCGCCAGGTGTTGGATCTGTTCCAGAGCTGGGGTTACGAGTTTGTCGTGACCCCCCATATCGAGTACCTGGAATCCCTGCTGACCGGCGCGGGCCAGGACCTGGATCTGCGCACCTTCAAGGTCATCGACCCGCAATCGGGCCGGCAAATGGGTTTCCGTGCCGACATCACGCCGCAAGTGGCGCGCATTGATGCGCACACCCTGCGCCGCGAAGGCCCGAGCCGCCTGTGCTATGCCGGCAGCGTGCTGCATGCACAGCCGCGTGCGTTGTCGTCTTCGCGCAGCCCGATCCAGTTGGGTGCCGAGTTGTACGGTGATGCCAGCCCGAGCAGCGACGTTGAAGTGATCAGCTTGATGCTGGCCATGCTGCAACTGGCTGACGTGCCGGATGTCCACATGGACCTGGGCCACGTCGGTATTTACCGTGGCCTGGCCCGTGCGGCCGGTTTGTCCGGTGAAGTAGAACAACAGTTGTTCGATGCCCTGCAGCGCAAGGCTATCGATGAAGTCATCGCCCTGACCGAAGGTGTGCCTGCCGACCTGGCCGGCATGCTGCGTGCGCTGGTGAACCTGTGCGGCGGCCGTGAAGTGCTGGCGGCGGCGCGTGAGCGCCTGGCCAATGCGCCGGCCCCGGTATTGGCTGCACTGGACGACGTACTGGCGATTGCCGAGCAGTTGTCGGCGCGGTTCCCAGAGTTGCCGCTGTATTTCGACCTGGGTGAGTTGCGCGGTTACCACTACCACACCGGTGTGGTGTTCGCGGTGTTTGTACCGGGTGTTGGCCAAGCCATCGCCCAAGGCGGTCGTTATGACGATATCGGCGCCGACTTCGGTCGTGCGCGTCCGGCCACCGGCTTTTCCACCGATTTGAAAACCCTGGTGACCCTGGGGCGTGCTGAGGTCGAGCTACCGTCTGGTGGCATTTGGATGCCCGACAGTACGGACGCAGCACTCTGGCAGCAGGTTTGCCAGTTGCGCAGTGAGGGTCAGCGTGTCGTCCAGGCCTTGCCTGGGCAGCCATTGGCCGCCGCCCGTGAAGCGGACTGCGACCAGCAATTGATTCTGCAGAACGGGCTTTGGCAAGTATCGCCACTGGCTTCTTGAGTTTTCCTGCCGGCCATCGCCGGCACCAAGTTTGCGCGAATGAGGACAAGTGTTATGGGTAAGAATGTCGTAGTCCTGGGCACCCAATGGGGTGATGAGGGCAAAGGCAAGATCGTTGATCTGCTGACCGAACATGCCGCTGCCGTAGTGCGCTACCAAGGTGGCCACAACGCTGGCCACACCCTGGTGATCGATGGCGAAAAAACCGTCTTGCACCTGATCCCATCGGGCGTGCTGCGCGAAGGCGTGCAGTGCCTGATCGGCAACGGCGTAGTCGTTGCACCTGACGCCCTGCTGCGCGAGATCATCAAGCTGGAAGAGAAAGGCGTACCGGTGCGTGAGCGCCTGCGTATCAGCCCGTCCTGCCCGCTGATCCTGTCCTTCCACGTCGCGCTGGACCAAGCCCGTGAAAAGGCCCGTGGCGAGCTGAAGATCGGCACCACCGGTCGCGGCATCGGCCCGGCCTACGAAGACAAGGTTGCACGCCGTGGCCTGCGTGTGGGCGACCTGCTCAACATGCCGCGCTTTGAAGACAAGCTGCGTGAACTGGTGGATTACCACAACTTCATGCTGGTGGGTTACTACAAAGAGCCGGCCATTGAGTTCGAAAAGACCCTGGCCGAGTGCAAGGAATACGCTGAGCTGCTCAAGCCGCTGATGCTCGACGTGACCGCTGAGCTGCACGACCTGCGTCGCGCTGGCAAAGACATCATGTTCGAAGGCGCCCAAGGCTCCCTGCTGGACATCGACCACGGTACCTACCCGTACGTGACCAGCTCCAACACCACAGCTGGTGGCGTTGCGACCGGTTCCGGCGTTGGCCCGATGTTCCTGGACTACATCCTGGGTATCACCAAGGCCTACACCACGCGCGTAGGTTCGGGCCCATTCCCGACTGAGCTGTTCGACGAAGTCGGCGCTCACTTGGCCAAGCAAGGCCACGAGTTCGGCGCTACCACTGGCCGTGCCCGTCGTTGCGGCTGGTTCGACGCCGTTATCCTGCGTCGCGCTATCGATGTGAACAGCATCTCGGGCATCTGCCTGACCAAGCTGGACGTACTCGACGGTCTGGAAACCATCAATATCTGCGTCGGCTACAAAGACGCCAACGGTAATGATGTTGCCCCGACCGACGCTGACAGCTACGTAGGCCTGCAGCCTGTGTACGAAGAAGTGCCGGGCTGGACCGAATCGACCGTGGGTGCCAAGACCCTGGAAGAGCTGCCAGCTAACGCTCGTGCGTACATCAAGCGTGTAGAAGCACTGATCGGCGCGCCAATCGACATTATTTCGACGGGCCCTGACCGCAACGAGACCATCGTTCTGCGTCACCCGTTCGCGTAATAAGCTGTTGATGTAAAAAGCAAAGGGCTCCTTCGGGAGCCCTTTGTCGTTTCTGTCTGCCCAGCGGCACGACCCTTGCTTCGGTTCTCTCTTTCGCGGTGCTATCAAATTAATGGCACCCGTGGTGGAGGGATTCCCGATGTCTGCCGTTCTCTCATTGTTACAAAGCCGTTTGTTGCGGCCTGTGTTCGTTACCCTAGGTATCGCTCTTTTGGTGCAAGTGCTGGTGGCGGTTGCCCTGACGCGGAGCACCGTCGGTGCGCTGGAAGCTGATTTGGGTAATCGCCTGGGTATCGACAGCCAGAAACTGTCAGGCGAGCTGGCGCAAGCTGGCAAGGAAGTCACGTCCAGTCTGGATAGCTTGTCGACGAGTACCCGTCAGCGTTTGACCGCCGGGCTTTCGACCCGTCTGCAGGAAGAGCAGAAGCAACTGCGTGCGACCCTGGAAAAAGACTTGAAAGACTCTGCCAATGACATGGCCCAGCTGCTGGCCTCGGTGGCGCCCCGTGCCATGTGGGACAGCGATGTGCCGACACTCTCGGAGTTTGCCCGTCGCGCCCAGCGCAATCCCAATGTGTTGTTCGTGGTCTATGACGATGCGGCGGGTGAGCACCTAACCCGCTATCTGAACCGGGAAAACCCGATCAACAAGGCGCTGTTGGAAAAAGGCCAGGGCGAGCGGGCGTTGGACAAAGTCTTGAACGCAGCCAAGAACGACCCGTCGGTCTACTACGTCGAGGCTTCAATCAGCCCCAATGGCGTGGAAATCGGCAAAGTCCTGATGGGCGTCTCGACCGCTTCAGTGGAAGCCGACCTGCAAGCCCTGGATAAACGCTTTGCTGCCCTGATCGCCAGTGGCGATCAACTGGTCGGCGACAGCCTCAAGGGCGCCGCAGCAGACAGCGCAACCGCCATGGGCGCGCGCCTGCAATCGGCGCAAGCCACTGCGACCCAAATGACCGCCAATGCCACCAGCGCCGTGCAGGAAGCCGCTGGCACACTGCGCTGGCGCATCGGTATGGGGCTCGCCATTGTGGGGTTCGGCGTGTTGCTGCTGATCGCCATCGTGTTGGGGCGTCGTGTGGTCAATCGCCTGAAAATGCTAATTGCTGCCATGGATGATCTGGCTGCGGGCGAGGGCGACCTCACCAAGCGCGTGCAAATCAGCAGCAAGGACGAAATCGGCGACATGGCCTCGGCCGTTAACCGCTTTGTGGATAAGTTGCAGCCCATCGTGCGTGAGGCGGGCGATGTGGCCCAGCGCACCGGCGTGGAAATAGGTGCGATGACCCTGCGCAATGCGGGTGCCGATACGGCGGCCGGCTTGCAGCGTGATGAGGTGGCTGAGAGCTTGCGCGCACTGTCGCAAATGGCTGATGAGGCTCAGGCCGAAAGCCATGCCATGCAGGCGGCGTTGCAGCAGGTGGTGGATATTCGCCAGGCCACGGATGAAAACTCGCGCACCTCGGCGCAAGTCGGTGGCTTGATCGAAGCGTTGGCAGGACAGGTGCAGGCCGGTTCCAAGGTCATCGAGCGTCTGGCCCAGCAAAGCGAGCAGATTGAAGTGGTGCTGACGGTGATTCACGGCATCGCCGAGCAAACCAACTTGCTCGCCCTCAACGCCGCTATCGAGGCGGCACGCGCAGGCGAGACCGGGCGCGGTTTTGCGGTGGTGGCTGACGAAGTGCGTGCCTTGGCCAGCAAGACCCAGAGCTCCACCGGTGATATCCAGGCGCATATCGTCGCGTTGCAGCAGGGCGCGCGTGAGGCCGTGGAAACCATTGGTAAGGCCGGGCGCCAGGCTAACGAAGGTTTGCTGGTGCTGCGCGACAGCGTGCGCTTGCAGCAGACGGTACAGACTTCGGTAGAGCAGGTGCATGCGGCAATTGGCTTGGCCACGCGTGCGGCGGAGCACCAAGCCCAGGGCGCGCATGCGGTGCGCGGGCGGGTCGAGGTGATCCATGCCCAGGCCGAGCGTGCAGCGCAGGCGGTGGTGGAGACGACGGCCAGTGGCAAGGTGCTGGATGGGTTGGCGGCGCAGTTGAAGGCCAGCCTGGGACAGTTCAGGGCTTAGCGTCGTTTGTGCTGGCCCCTTCGCGAGCAAGCCCGCTCCCACATTTGACTGTGTTCACAAATCAAAATGTGGGAGCGGGCTTGCTCGCGAAAGCGGTCTCAGCGACTCAGATACATCCGAGTCGTAAGTAGGTACACCGGCAATCCCGACACCAAAATCAACAACGCCGCATAGGGCGCCGCCGCCGCAAACTCCACATTCGAGGTATGCGCCCACACCGCCGTTGCCAGCGTATTCAGCCCCGTGGGGCTAAGCAGTAACGTCGCCGTCAGCTCCTTCATCGCATCCAAAAACACCAGCGCAAACGCCGCCCCCAATGCCGGGAAGATAATCGGCAAGGTCACCCGGCAAAACGCGCTGAACGAGGAGGCGCCCAAGGTGCGCGCCGCCTCTTCCAACTGAGGTGCAGCCTTGTTCAGCGCGGTGCGGATCGGCGCCTGGGCCAGCGGTAAAAACAGCAGTGCATAGGCGATCAGCAAGAGTGCGGATGTCTGATACAGCGCCGGCACGTAATGCAGGGCGAAATACACCAGGGTCAACGCAATCACCAGGCCGGGCAGGGCGTGCAGCAGGTACGGCAGGCGCTCGGCCCAGATCGCCAGTTGGCCCTTGTAGCGCACCACCAGCAGCCCCACGGGCACTGCCAGTACCAGGCAGAAGGCAGCACCGCCCAAGGACAGCGCCAGCGAAGACAGTAACGCCTCGCTGATCTCGGCCACCGGGAAGGCTGCCGACGAACCCACCGCCAGCCAGTAGCCAAGCATCCCCAGTGGAATGCCGCTGCCGATGATCGCCAGCGCCAGGCAATACACCTGGCCCAGCGGCGCCCATTTACCCAATCGAACTTGCTCGGCATGCCGCGCCGCACCCTGGCCGATGCGTACGTGCCGGCCTTTGCCGCGCACCCGCAGCTCCAGCCACAGCAGGGTCAGGCACATCACCAGCAATACCGCCGAGAGCATCGCCGCGTTGGCGTTGCTGAATTCGAGTTCGAATTGTTGGTAGATCGCAGTGGTAAAAGTCTGCAGGCCGATGATCGACAGCGCGCCGAACTCCACCAGCATATGCAGCGCGATCAGCAGTGCGCCGGCCAGCAGCGACGGCCAGAGCAGCGGCAGGGTGACACGGAAAAACACGCCCCAGCGGTTCAGCCCCAGTGTGCGGGCAGACTCTTCAAGGGACGGGTCAAGATTGCGCAACGTCGCCGCTACCGGCAGAAACACCAGCGGGTATTTCGATAGGCTCATCACCAGGATTGCGCCGCCCAGTCCTTCGAAATTGGCGCTCAGCGAAACCCAGGTAAAACTGCTGACAAACGCCGGCACCGCAAACGGCAGGCACAGGATCACGCCCCATATGCGTCGCCCCGGCAGATTGCTGCGCTCCAGCAGCCAGGCGAGCGAGAGGCCGACCACGCCGCACGCTACGGTCACGCTGACCATCAGCGCCAGAGTGTTGCGCAGCAAGCCGAATACATACGGCCGCCACAACAGGTGCACCGCTTCATGCCAGCCCGCCTGCCAGGCTTTGGTCCCGACATACACCAGCGGCAACAGGCTCAGGCCGACCAGCAACAGCACGGGCAGCAACAGCCAGATCGACGGACGTTTACGTCGGGGGATAAAGCCCCCGCGCAGGGCGGGGGCGGGTAGCGATGGGTTCATCAGTTCAAGCCAACGTCACGTTCCAGGTCCAGGGCTTCTTCGGCGTTGCCAAGGTCGGCTGGAGTGACTTTCGGCGGCTGCAGCTCGCTGAACGGCTTAAGGCCACGGTTGGACTCCATGCCTTTGCGCAGCGGGTATTCCGCCGAGGTGTTGGTGATCACACGCTGGCCTTCTTCGCTGGCCATGAACGCCAGCAGTTGCTGGGCTTCCTTGGGGTGCTTGCTGGATTTGAGCGCGGCAGCAGAGGACACAGTGATCAGGCCGCCAACATCACCGTCGGTGAAGTAATGCAGTTGGGAGTCCAGGTTGGTCTTTTCTTTCTTCAGGGCGAACCAGTAGTAGTTGTTCACCAGAACGGTGGCCACTTCGCCATTCTCGACGGCTTTGAGGGCAACCATGTTGTTGCTGTACACCTTGCCGAATGCGCGCAGGCCGGTCAGCCATTCTTCGGCGGCTTCACGACCGTGCAGCTTGATGATCGCCACGGCCTGTTCCTGGAACGCGCCGCTGGTGGGTACGAAACCGACCTTGCCTTGCCACTCGGGGTCGGCGAAATCCAGTACCGATTTTGGCAGGTCTTTTTCGGCGATCAGTTTTGGGTTGAAGGCCACGACACGGGTGCGGGCGGTCACGCCCATCCAGTCGCCGTTGGCACCAACGTAATCCTTGGGCAGTACGTCGAGGGTGCTGGCGTCGATCTTGGCCAGCATGCCTTGCTCGCCGAGTTTGTTCAGCGGTGGCGACTCTTCGGTGTAGATCACGTCGGCGGGTGAGCGGTTGCCTTCTTCCACGACCTGGCTGGCGAGTTGGTTGCTGCTGCCTTTGCGCACGTTGACGTGGATGCCGGTCTTGGCTTCGAAAGCTTTGGCGAGTTCATCGCCGACTTCTTTGTGCTGGCCGTTGTACAGGGTCAGGGACACCTTATCGGCAGAGTAGGCGGCCGGCGAGAGCAGGGTCAGGCTGAGCAGAGTGAGGGTCAGGCCACGCAGAAGGGATGTCTTGAGACGGGTATCGCGGATCATCATCCGAAGTGTTCCTCGCTTGTATGCAACAAATCATTGCAAGGATAAACGATAAAACTTCTCAAGTGCGGCGAAGGGGCGAATTGCGTGTGGAGTTTTCAAACCCCGGAAACGAAAAAACCCGCTTTCGCGGGTTTGATCTGAATTTGGTGCCCAGGAGAAGACTCGAACTTCCACGACCTTGCGATCACCAGCACCTGAAGCTGGCGTGTCTACCAATTTCACCACCTGGGCATTATCAAGCAACGTTGCCGCTGTTGATGGAGCGAACTATACGGAGGGCTTTTTGATCTGTAAACCCCTGATTCAAAAAAATAAATCGAGATTTACGTTAAAAATCAAAGACCTGAAACGAAAAAACCCGCTTTCGCGGGTTTGATCTGAATTTGGTGCCCAGGAGAAGACTCGAACTTCCACGACCTTGCGATCACCAGCACCTGAAGCTGGCGTGTCTACCAATTTCACCACCTGGGCATTATCAAGCAACGTTGCCGCTGTTGATGGAGCGAACTATACGGAGGGCTTTTTGATCTGTAAACCCCTGATTCAAAAAAATAAATCGAGATTTACGTTAAAAATCAAAGACCTGAAACGAAAAAACCCGCTTTCGCGGGTTTGATCTGAATTTGGTGCCCAGGAGAAGACTCGAACTTCCACGACCTTGCGATCACCAGCACCTGAAGCTGGCGTGTCTACCAATTTCACCACCTGGGCATTATCAAGCAACGTTGCCGCTGTTGATGGAGCGAACTATACGGAGGGCTTTTTGATCTGTAAACCCCTGATTCAAAAAAATAAATCGAGATTTACGTTAAAAATCAAAGACCTGAAACGAAAAAACCCGCTTTCGCGGGTTTGATCTGAATTTGGTGCCCAGGAGAAGACTCGAACTTCCACGACCTTGCGATCACCAGCACCTGAAGCTGGCGTGTCTACCAATTTCACCACCTGGGCATTATCAAGCAACGTTGCCGCTGTTGATGGAGCGAACTATACGGAGGGCTTTTTGATCTGTAAACCCCTGATTCAAAAAAATAAATCGAGATTTACGTTAAAAATCAAAGACCTGAAACGAAAAAACCCGCTTTCGCGGGTTTGATCTGAATTTGGTGCCCAGGAGAAGACTCGAACTTCCACGACCTTGCGATCACCAGCACCTGAAGCTGGCGTGTCTACCAATTTCACCACCTGGGCAACATCAACAACGTTGTCGTCGTCGATGGCGCGCACTATACGGAGGGCCTATTTGGCTGTAAACCCCCGGCATGAAAAAAACCTGGAAAATTTCGCCAATGGTCGTGCAAGGTGCTCGCCGAGGGCTACAAAGCGCTTTTAAAGGCTTGTTGACGTCTGAAATTTCCCGTTTCAATACGCGTATGCCAAACTAACCCGCATATAGACAAGGTGAAAACTCTCTAATGGCCGATTGGCAGTCCCTCGATCCCGAGGCCGCTCGTGAAGCGGAAAAATATGAAAACCCTATTCCTAGCCGCGAACTGATCCTGGCGCATCTCGCCGATCGGGGTTCGCCTGCTAGCCGCGAGCAGTTGGTTGAAGAATTCGGTCTGACCACCGAAGACCAGCTCGAAGCCCTGCGCCGCCGCCTGCGTGCCATGGAGCGCGACGCACAACTGATCTACACCCGCCGCGGCACCTACGCGCCTGTGGACAAGCTCGACCTGATCCTGGGCCGCATCGCCGGCCACCGTGACGGCTTCGGCTTCCTGATTCCGGACGACGGCAGCGACGACCTGTTCATGAGCCCGGCGCAAATGCGCCTGGTGTTCGATGGCGACCGTGCCCTGGCGCGCGTTTCCGGCCTCGACCGGCGTGGTCGCCGTGAAGGCGTGATCGTCGAAGTGGTGTCCCGTGCCCACGAGTCCATCGTCGGCCGGTACTTCGAAGAAGGCGGCATCGGCTTTGTAGTGCCGGATAACCCGAAGGTCCAGCAGGAAGTGCTGATCACCCCGGGCCGCAATGGTGCCGCCAAGGTCGGTCAGTTCGTCGAGGTGAAAATCACCCACTGGCCAACCGCACGGTTCCAGCCACAGGGCGATATCGTCGAAGTGGTCGGCAACTACATGGCGCCGGGCATGGAAATCGACGTTGCGCTGCGCACCTACGATATTCCTCACGTTTGGCCTGAGGCTGTGCTCAAAGAAGCCGGCAAGCTCAAGCCCGAAGTAGAAGAGAAAGACAAAGAAAAACGCATCGACCTGCGCCATCTGCCGTTCGTCACTATCGACGGCGAAGACGCCCGCGACTTCGACGATGCGGTCTACTGCGAAGCCAAGCCCGGCAAGCTGCGCCTGTTCTCCGGCGGCTGGAAGTTGTTCGTCGCGATTGCCGACGTGTCCAGCTACGTGAAAATCGGTTCGGCCCTGGATAACGAAGCCCAGGTGCGCGGCAACTCGGTGTACTTCCCTGAGCGCGTGATCCCGATGCTGCCTGAGCAGCTGTCCAACGGTTTGTGCTCCCTGAACCCGAAAGTCGATCGTTTGGCCATGGTGTGCGAGATGACCATCTCGAAAACCGGCGAAATGACCGACTACCAGTTCTACGAGGCGGTGATCCACTCCCAGGCGCGCCTGACCTACAACAAGGTCAGCACCATCCTGGAAACGCCGAAGACCAGCGAAGCCAAGGCCCTGCGTACCGAATACGCTGGCGTGGTGCCGCACCTCAAGCAGCTTTATTCGCTGTACAAGGTGCTGCTGGGCGCCCGTCACACCCGTGGCGCGATCGATTTTGAAACCCAGGAAACCCGGATTGTCTTCGGCTCCGAGCGCAAAATCGCCGCAATCACCCCGACCACGCGTAATGATGCTCACAAGCTGATCGAGGAATGCATGCTGGCGGCCAACGTGGCCACTGCTGAATTCCTGAAAAAGCACGAGATTCCTGCGCTGTACCGGGTGCACGATGGCCCGCCGCCGGAGCGTCTGGAGAAGTTGCGCGCGTTCCTTGGTGAGCTCGGCCTGTCCCTGCACAAAGGCAAGGACGGTCCGACGCCGAAGGACTACCAGGCACTGTTGGCCAGCATCAAGGACCGTCCGGATTACCACGTGATCCAGACCGTTATGCTGCGCTCCCTGAGCCAGGCGGTGTACAGCGCTGATAACCAGGGCCACTTCGGCCTGAATTACGAGGCGTACACCCACTTCACTTCGCCGATCCGTCGTTACCCGGACCTGCTCACGCACCGCGCAATCCGCAGCGTGATCCACTCCAAGATGAACACCCCGCACGTCAAGCGTGCCGGTGCCATGACCATTCCGAAGGCGCGGATCTATCCGTACGACGAAGCGGCCTTGGAACAGCTGGGCGAACAGTGCTCCATGAGTGAGCGCCGTGCCGACGAAGCCACTCGCGACGTAGTGAACTGGCTCAAGTGCGAGTTCATGAAGGATCGCGTGGGCGAGTCGTTCCCAGGCGTGATCACGGCCGTGACCGGCTTTGGTTTGTTTGTCGAGCTGACCGACATCTATGTCGAGGGCCTGGTGCACGTCACCGCTTTGCCGGGTGATTACTATCACTTCGATCCTGTGCATCACCGCCTGGCGGGCGAGCGCACCGGTCGCAGCTTCCGTTTGGGCGACACTGTGGAAGTGCAGGTCATGCGCGTCGATCTCGACGAGCGCAAGATCGACTTCGGCATGCCAGATAAACCGGCAGAAGCGCCGGGCAGCCGTAAGAAACGTGGCAGCGAACCGACCGCGCCAGCCAGCAAAGGCAAGGGTGCTCCCGCGAAAGCGGCGGCCGCCGAGCCTGCGCCAGCCAAGGCAGGCCGCCGTTCGTCTGCCAAGGAAAAGGCTCCCGAGGCCTACCGCCCAAGCGATGCTGCGGCGAAAAACGCCGAGCTGCGCAAGAGCCGTGAGTTGAAGCAGCAGTTGCTCAACGAAGCCAAAAGCGGTGGTAAAGCGGCGTCTGGGGGAAAGTCCCAAGGGGCGGAAAAACCGTCGAGCAAGCCCAGTAAACACCGTAAAGGCCCGCCAAAAGCGGGTTCGGCCCCTGCCAAAAGCAGCGGGTCGCGCAAACCTAAGGCCAAGTCATGAGTCTGGAAAAAATCTACGGCGTGCACGCCGTAGAAGCACTGCTGCGTCACCACCCAAAGCGCGTCAAGCAAGTGTGGTTGGCAGAAGGTCGCAGCGAGCCGCGCGTACAAGCGCTGGTTGAGCTGGCGACTCAAAACAAGGTTGCCATCGGCCAGGCCGAGCGTCGCGAAATGGACGTGTGGGTTGAAGGCGTTCACCAAGGCGTGGTCGCGGACGTAAGCCCGAGCCAGGTCTGGGGCGAAGCAATGCTCGACGAGTTGCTCGATCGCACCGAAGGCGCGCCACTGCTGCTGGTGCTGGACGGCGTGACCGACCCGCACAACCTCGGCGCCTGCCTGCGTTCGGCGGATGCGGCTGGTGCACTGGCGGTGATCGTGCCTAAAGACAAGTCGGCTACGCTGACGCCGGTTGTGCGCAAGGTGGCCTGCGGCGCGGCGGAAGTGATTCCGTTGGTGGCCGTGACCAACCTGGCACGCACCCTGGAGAAACTCCAGCAGCGCGGCTTGTGGGTCGTGGGCACGGCGGGGGAGGCGGAGGTCAGCATTTATGACCAGGACCTCACCGGCCCGACCATCCTGATCATGGGCGCCGAAGGCAAGGGCATGCGTCGCCTGACCCGTGAGCATTGCGATTACCTGGTGCACTTGCCGATGGCCGGTAGCGTCAGCAGCTTGAACGTGTCGGTTGCCACCGGCGTGTGCCTGTTCGAAGCCCAGCGTCAGCGCGGTGCGAAGGCCAAGACCAAGCCGAAGAAGTAATAAGGTCTAAATGTGGGAGCGGGCTTGCTCGCGAATACGGTATGTCAGTCACTGCAGTTGAGGCTGATACACCGCTTTCGCGAGCAAGCCCGCTCCCACATTGGTTTTGTATTTAGCCTGAGATCGTGATTGTTCAAATAATCACCAATCACCTTGCACGCATCCTCCCCCTTCTCTACAATTGCGCCCCTTGCCTTCCTGGCGGGCACCGATGTGCCTCCCTTCGGCAAGATCCATAAGTGTCATTCACTCCTTGTCTGACCGTTTTTGAGCGGCAGGCTACAACCCGTAAGGAGCATTCATGCGTCATTACGAAATCATCTTTTTGGTCCACCCGGATCAAAGCGAGCAAGTCGGCGGCATGGTTGAGCGTTACACCAAGCTGATCGAAGAAGACGGCGGCAAAATCCACCGTCTGGAAGATTGGGGCCGTCGTCAACTGGCCTACGCAATCAACAATGTTCACAAGGCTCACTACGTGATGCTGAACGTTGAGTGCACTGGCAAGGCCCTGGCCGAGCTGGAAGACAACTTCCGCTACAACGATGCAGTGATCCGTAACCTGGTCATCCGTCGCGAAGAAGCCGTTACCGGCCAATCCGAGATGCTCAAGGCTGAAGAAAACCGCAGTGAGCGCCGTGAGCGTCGCGACCGTCCTGAGCACTCCGACGCCGAAGGCGTTGATGGTGATGACAGCGACAACAGCGATAACGCTGACGAGTAATCCACGGACCTTTTAAGGAGCCTATCAAATGGCACGTTTCTTCCGTCGTCGTAAATTCTGCCGCTTCACCGCTGAAGACGTGAAAGAGATCGATTACAAAGATCTCAACACTCTGAAAGCCTACGTATCCGAGACCGGCAAAATCGTTCCAAGCCGTATCACCGGTACCAAAGCACGTTATCAGCGTCAGCTGGCCACCGCTATCAAGCGCGCCCGCTTCCTGGCCCTGCTGGCCTACACCGACAGCCACGGCCGCTGAGACCGGGCAGTCGACAAGTAGTAAGGGATTGAATGCATGCGCGCCTTAGCTGAGTTCATCATGCGCGGTCGTGTGCAGGCCACTCTTGTAGTGGCCGGCTGTGCGGCATTGCCGTTACTGGGTTGGTTGAGTGCTGCCGCGGGATGCCTGGTGCTTCTGCGGCGTGGTTTACAGGGCGCCTTTGGCGTCTTGTCCCTGGGATTGCTGGTCGCCTTGATCTGGTGGCTGCAACTGGGCGACCCCGCGCAACTTATGTTGCTGTTGGGGGCGTTGAGCCTTGCGTTGGTTTTACGCGCAAGTGAGTCCTGGGCCCGTACGCTGCTTGCCAGCGTGGCATTGGGGTTGGTGTTTTCGGTGTTGATTGACGCGGCTTTCCGCCCGCAAATCGAGGCGTTTGCGCAAGAGATCGTCAAGGTCTTGCCGCAGGTCCTCGGGGAACTCTACCAGCGGTTGGAGGTAGATGAGCGAGCGCGTCTTGAGGCACTGATAGCACCTTCTCTGGTCGGCCTGATAGCGGTAACGATGCAAATTGCCAGTGTGTTGTGCCTGGTTATAGGGCGCTATTGGCAAGCGTTGTTGTACAACCCGGGTGGTTTTGGTCGCGAGTTTCGCCGTATCAGAATCCCCGTGGGCCCGGCGATGTTGCTGCTGGCACTG
This sequence comes from Pseudomonas sp. 18175, assembly GCF_050432925.1. Lineage (NCBI taxonomy): Bacteria > Pseudomonadati > Pseudomonadota > Gammaproteobacteria > Pseudomonadales > Pseudomonadaceae > Pseudomonas > Pseudomonas sp. 18175. The sequence continues at coordinate 99,628 of NZ_JBKFTO010000010.1, forward strand.
ATGGTGATTGGGCCGAACTTCGGTTCGCTGATGACCTTCATGGTGCTGTTTGGCAGCGTACCGCTGGTGTTTGCCGGACTGGCCCTGATTCATGGGTTGGTCGCGCAGAAGCGCCTGGCCGCATTCTGGCTGGTGGGGATGTACATCACATTGTTGGTGTTCACGCAGCTGATCTATCCGTTACTCGTGGTTCTGGCCATTGTCGACGGCCTGATTGATTTTCGCGGTCGTCTGGCGCCGAAAGACGCCGATAACGCGAACGGTGAAGGTTAAAAGTTAGAGGATTTTCACATGCAACTGATCCTTCTGGAAAAAGTCGCCAACCTGGGCAACCTGGGCGACAAAGTGAACGTTAAGGCCGGTTACGGTCGTAACTACCTGCTGCCATACGGCAAAGCCACCGCTGCAACCGCTGCCAACCTGGCTGCGTTTGAAGAGCGTCGTGCTGAGCTGGAAAAAGCAGCAGCAGACAAAAAAGCTTCGGCCGAAACTCGCGCTGCCCAACTGGCTGAGCTGGAAGTGACTATCACTGCCACCGCCGGTGACGAAGGCAAGCTGTTCGGTTCGATCGGCACCCACGACATCGCTGATGCACTGACCGCCTCCGGCGTTGAAGTGCAGAAGAGCGAAGTTCGTCTGCCGAACGGCACCATCCGCAACGTAGGCGAATTCGACGTAGCCGTGCACCTGCACGCTGAAGTTGAAGCCACCGTACGCGTTGTCGTGGTAGCAGCTTAAGTCGCACCTAACTGGCTGGCACCTCGCGTGCCAGGCGGTTAACATCGGGCACGATCCTGTTTACAGGTCGTGCCTTTTGTTTTTTTACACACCCCCAAATTCCAAGTGGCCATGAACGATATTTCAGCTCCTGAGCAATACGATCTGCAAACCGCTGCCCTGAAGGTGCCGCCGCACTCCATCGAGGCCGAACAGGCCGTGCTCGGTGGCTTGATGCTGGACAACAACGCCTGGGAACGCGTGCTGGATCAAGTCTCGGACGGTGATTTCTATCGCCATGACCACCGCCTGATCTTCCGCGCCATTGCCAAGCTGGCCGACCAGAACTCACCGATCGACGTGGTGACCCTGGCCGAACAGCTCGACAAGGAAGGCCAGACCTCCCAAGTCGGCGGCCTGGGCTACCTGGGTGAACTGGCAAAAAACACACCGTCCGTCGCCAACATCAAGGCCTATGCGCAGATCGTCCGCGAGCGCGCCACCCTGCGCCAGTTGATCGGCATCAGCACCGAGATCGCCGACAGCGCCTTCAACCCCGAAGGCCGCACCGCCGCCGAGATCCTTGACGAAGCCGAGCGCCAGATCTTCCAGATCGCCGAAGCGCGGCCGAAAACCGGCGGCCCGGTGGGCGTCAACGAGCTGTTGACCAAGGCCATCGACCGTATCGACACCCTGTTCAACACCGACAACGCCATCACCGGTATTTCCACCGGCTACACCGACCTCGACGAGAAGACCAGCGGCCTGCAGCCGTCCGACTTGATCATCGTCGCCGGCCGTCCATCCATGGGTAAAACCACCTTTGCGATGAACCTGGTGGAAAACGCCGTGTTGCGCAGCGACAAGACCGTCTTGGTGTACTCCCTGGAGATGCCAGGTGAATCGCTGATCATGCGGATGCTCTCGTCCCTGGGCCGTATCGACCAGACCAAGGTGCGTGCCGGTCGCCTGGAAGATGACGATTGGCCGCGCCTGACCTCGGCGGTCAACCTGCTCAACGACCGCAAGCTGTTCATCGATGACACCGCCGGCATCAGCCCGTCGGAGATGCGTGCGCGTACCCGCCGCCTGGTGCGTGAGCACGGCGACATCGCGCTGATCATGATCGACTACTTGCAGTTGATGCAGATCCCAGGCTCCAGCGGTGACAACCGGACCAACGAGATTTCCGAGATTTCCCGGTCCCTCAAGGCCCTGGCCAAGGAATTCAACTGCCCGGTGGTGGCGCTGTCCCAGCTCAACCGTTCCCTGGAACAACGTCCCAACAAGCGCCCGGTGAACTCCGACTTGCGCGAATCGGGTGCGATCGAGCAGGACGCCGACGTGATCATGTTTGTGTACCGCGACGAGGTGTACCACCCCGAGACCGAACACAAAGGCATTGCCGAGATCATCATCGGCAAGCAGCGGAACGGGCCGATCGGCTTTATCCGCCTGGCGTTCATCGGTAAGTACACGCGCTTCGAGAACCTGGCGCCGGGTAGCTACAACTTCGACGACGACGAGTAGCCCTTCTGCTCAATTCCGACCATTACCGTCGGAATTGGTCAAAATTTGTGCTATATTCCGCGCCCGCGATTTTCCATCTCAACACCGGTCACCGTCATGCAAACAGCCAAGCCGTTATTTGACTATCCCAAGTACTGGGCCGAATGTTTCGGTCCAGCGCCATTCCTGCCCATGAGCAGGGAGGAGATGGATCAGCTTGGCTGGGATTCCTGCGACATCATCATCGTCACCGGTGATGCCTACGTTGACCATCCGTCGTTCGGCATGGCGATCATCGGCCGGCTGCTGGAGTCTCAGGGCTTTCGCGTCGGGATCATTGCCCAGCCGAACTGGCAGTCCAAAGACGATTTCATGAAGCTTGGCGAGCCGAACCTGTTCTTCGGCGTCGCGGCCGGCAACATGGACTCGATGATCAACCGCTACACCGCCGACAAGAAAATCCGCTCCGACGACGCCTATACCCCCGGCGGCATGGCCGGCAAACGCCCGGACCGCGCCAGCCTGGTGTACAGCCAGCGGTGCAAGGAAGCCTACAAGAACGTGCCGATCGTACTCGGCGGTATCGAAGCCTCCCTGCGCCGCATCGCTCACTACGACTACTGGCAGGACCGCGTGCGCAACTCGATCCTGATCGACGCCACCGCCGATATCCTGCTGTACGGCAACGCCGAGCGGGCCATCGTCGAGGTTGCCCAGCGCCTGTCGTGGGGCCACAAGATCGAAGACATCACCGACGTGCGCGGCACCGCGTTCATTCGCCGGGACACGCCGGCGGGCTGGTACGAAGTGGACTCCACGCGTATCGACCGTCCGGGCAAGATCGACAAGATCATCAACCCGTACGTCAACACCCAGGACACCCAGGCCTGCGCCATCGAGCAGGAAAAGGGCCCGGTGGATGATCCGGAAGAAGCCAAAGTCGTGCAGATCTTGGCCAGCCCGCGCATGACCCGCGACAAGACCGTGATCCGCCTGCCTTCGGTAGAGAAAGTCCGCGGCGACGCCGTGCTCTACGCCCACGCCAACCGCGTGTTGCACCTGGAAACCAACCCAGGCAACGCCCGCGCCCTGGTGCAAAAGCACGGTGAGGTGGACGTGTGGTTCAACCCGCCGCCCATCCCCATGACCACCGAAGAAATGGACTACGTGTTCGGCATGCCGTACGCACGTGTCCCGCACCCGGCGTACGGCAAGGAAAAGATCCCGGCCTACGACATGATCCGTTTCTCGGTGAACATCATGCGTGGCTGCTTTGGCGGCTGCACCTTCTGCTCCATCACCGAGCACGAAGGCCGCATCATCCAGAACCGTTCCGAAGAGTCGATCATTCGCGAAATCGAAGAGATCCGCGACAAGGTGCCAGGTTTTACCGGCGTGATCTCCGACCTCGGCGGCCCGACCGCGAATATGTACCGCATTGCCTGCAAGAGCCCGGAGATCGAATCTGCGTGCCGCAAGCCATCGTGCGTGTTCCCAGGCATCTGCCCGAACCTGAACACCGACCACTCTTCGTTGATCCAGCTGTACCGCAGCGCCCGTGCGTTGCCGGGTGTGAAGAAGATCCTGATCGCTTCCGGCCTGCGCTACGACCTCGCGGTCGAGTCGCCGGAGTACGTCAAAGAGCTGGTCACCCACCACGTCGGTGGCTACCTCAAGATCGCCCCGGAACACACCGAGGAAGGTCCGCTCAACCAGATGATGAAGCCGGGCATTGGCAGCTATGACAAGTTCAAGCGCATGTTCGAGAAGTACACCAAGGAAGCGGGCAAGGAGCAGTACCTGATTCCTTACTTCATCGCCGCCCACCCGGGCACCACCGATGAAGACATGATGAACCTGGCCCTGTGGCTCAAGGGCAACGGCTTCCGCGCCGACCAGGTGCAGGCGTTCTATCCGTCGCCAATGGCCACCGCCACCGCGATGTACCACTCGGGCAAGAACCCGCTGCGCAAGGTCACCTACAAGAGTGACGCGGTGACCATCGTCAAAAGCGAAGATCAGCGCCGTCTGCACAAGGCGTTCCTGCGCTACCACGACCCGAAAGGCTGGCCGATCCTGCGCGAAGCGCTGACCCGCATGGGCCGTGCCGACCTGATCGGCTCGGGCAAGGACCAACTGATCCCGTTGCACCAGCCGAGCACCGACAGCTACCAGAGCGCCCGTCGCAAGAACTCGACGCCAGCGGGTAGCCACAAGGTCGCCAAGGAAACCACCACCAAGATCCTCACCCAGCACACCGGCCTGCCACCCCGTGGCAGCGACGGCAGCAACCCGTGGGACAAGCGCGAGCAAGCCAAGGCCGCGGCCCAGGCGCGCAACAAGCAGGCGGCCAAGGAACGCAGCGATGCGGCCAAGGGCAAGGGCGGCAAGCCTGCGCGCAAGCCGGTGGTGCCGCGTTGATCAACGCCTGAATATGCAAAACGCCAGCCTCGTGCTGGCGTTTTGCTTTCTAGGCGGTGGGTAGTCTGTTTGTTAAGGTGGCGCCCATTAGGCCGCCTTCGCGAGCAAGCCCGCTCCCACATTCGACTGCATTCCTACAGGATAAACGCGGTCAAATGTGGGAGCGGGCTTGCTCGCGAAGACGTCAGCTCAGTCACCACCCCCTTCAAGGAAGAACACCCCCATGGGCAACCCCCTGGCCAACATCGGCATGGACTCCAACCGCTCCCAGTTCATGGCGCGCCAGCGCATCGAAAGCGAGATCAACGTACCGCGCCTGTTCGCCGCCATCGACGCCGACCCCGCCATCGTCGGCGCTGGCGTGGTCTACATTGACGCCGACTTCAACATCGTCACCCTGCGCGAATTCAAGCCGATTTGCAGCATCCTGCCCAAGCGCATCATCGTGCGCGAGGCGCAGAAATACATCGCCCCGGCCCAGTTCGCCGACCAGGTGCTGAACAACCCGCGCGAATCGCGGCTGATGACTGAAGCGTTCAATACCACTCTGTCCTGTACGGGCGCCGTAATCGGCTGGCTGGTGGTGCTGAGCGGCACCATCGCCATCCCCTTCACCGCGGGCGCCAGCACCGTGGCAACGGCCATCGGCTACACCGCCGCTTCGGCCAGCACCGTGTCCTGCCTGGTGGGTGGCTTTCGCACACGCAACGAAATCAGCAACCCGGCGATGAACGACTACCTGGATAACGAAGAGTGGTACCAGGCCGCGACCAAAGTCCTCGATGGCGCAGCATTGGTGGGCGTTGGTGCGTCTGCTCTGACCACCGTCAAGCTGGTCAATATCACCCGCGCTGCCACCGGCAAAAGCATGCGCCAAGTGCTCAAGGGCCTGAACGGCCACGAGCGCGAAAAACTCACCAAAGAACTGCTCAAAGTCGCCGACCCGCAAATGTCGACCAAGATGCGCAAACTCCTGCAAATGAGCGGCGAGTTGCCTAAGCGTTTTACCCCGACCCAACTCAAGCATGCCACCTACGTGCAATTGGGCGATGCGATCGGTGCTGGCCTGAGCGTGTGGGGGCTCAAGCGCTCGGACAACTACAAGCAGGCCAAGACCTTTGCCATTGGGCTGTACGAGGAGGGGGAGTAATGAGTGGCGTGCCGTCCCTGAAACCCTTCTTGCTGGCGCATTTTCCTGCGTTCATCGGCGTGATCCTCGCCGGTTGCCTGGGTGGCTCCGGCGCCATCTCCCTGGCGGCCAGCACCTATTTCGCCGATGTGCCCGTGGGCACCAATGCCACCGTGTCCTGGTTCGTGGTGGTGTTCGCTGGGCTGTTCGTGGCAAACAGCAACTTCCTGGTGGTACGCGGGCACGCCTGGGCGGTGTGGGGCATGGTCGGTTTTTTTGCGGTGTGCCTGCTGGTGGCTCTGCCGACCCTGGCATACGAGCCGCACTGGTTTGTCTACAGTGAATGCCTGTTCTGGCCATTGCTGGGTTTGCTGCTGATCAACAGCAAGGGCTACCGCTCAATGGTGCGCAAACTGGTGGACGTGCGCCGGTTGCGTGAGGCCGCCAGGGCGGGTTGAGTGGGTAGATTCACTACCGCCTGCCATAAATATGTGCGGCGTCTGCACCATGACACCACCGTTGGCGCCGTTTTGGTGCTGTACTGCACCGGGTCTTACGAGAAAGCGCAATGACTGCCGCTGTGGCATAAGTCTTGCGCACGTCAAGCCCATGCCCTGGCTCGCAGGAGGCCGCCGTGTCGATTCATGTCGCGTTGCACCACGTTACGCATTACCGCTACGACCGCGCTGTTGAACTCGGCCCACAGATCGTGCGGTTGCGCCCGGCGGCCCATAGCCGTACGCGGATTCTGTCCTACTCGCTCAAAGTGCTGCCTGAGCAGCATTTCATCAATTGGCAGCAAGACCCTCAGGGCAACTACCTGGCGCGGTTGGTGTTCCCGGAAAAGACCGATGAGCTGCGCATCGAAGTCGACCTGGTCGCCGAGATGGCGGTGTTCAATCCGTTCGACTTTTTCCTCGAACCCTACGCCGAAAAAATCCCCTTCAACTACGCCGCCGATGAGCAGCGAGAGCTGGCGCCGTACCTGGAAACCTTGCCGCTCACGCCCAAATTCGCCGCGTACCTGGCCGGTATCGACCGTACGCCCTTGCCGGCGGTGGACTTTCTGGTGGGCCTCAACCAGCGCCTGGCCGCCGATATCGGCTACCTGATCCGTATGGAACCGGGCGTGCAGACTCCGGAATTCACCCTGGAAAACGCCTCCGGCTCGTGCCGCGATTCGGCCTGGCTGCTGGTGCAATTGCTGCGCAACCTGGGCTTGGCGGCGCGGTTTGTGTCCGGTTACTTGATCCAACTCACGGCGGACGTCAAAGCCCTCGACGGCCCGTCCGGCACCGAAGTGGATTTCACCGACCTGCACGCCTGGTGTGAAGTGTATCTACCCGGTGCCGGTTGGATTGGCCTGGACGCCACGTCCGGTCTGTTCGCCGGTGAAGGCCATATCCCGTTGGCCTGTAGCCCGGATCCCTCGTCTGCCGCGCCGATCAGTGGGCTGGTGGAGCCTTGCGAGTGCGAATTTACCCACGAAATGTCGGTCGAGCGGATTTGGGAGGCGCCACGCGTCACCAAGCCCTACACCGAAGACCAATGGCTGGCGATCCAGGCCCTGGGGCGGCAGATCGACAGCGACCTGCTTAAAGATGATGTGCGGCTGACCATGGGTGGCGAGCCCACCTTCGTCTCCATCGACGACCCCGATGGCGCCGAATGGAACACCGCCGCCCTCGGCCCGGACAAGCGCCGACTGTCTGCCGAGCTGTTCCAGCGCATGCGCAAGCACTACGCGCCCAAGGGCCTGGTGCACTTCGGCCAGGGCAAGTGGTACCCCGGCGAGCAATTGCCGCGTTGGTCGCTCAACTGCTACTGGCGCCGCGATGGCGTGCCGATCTGGCACAACAGCGCGCTGATCGCTGATGAGCAGGAAGATTACGGCGCCGACGGCGCCATGGCCGGGCGCTTCCTGGCCAGTGTCGCCGAGCGCCTCAAATTGCCAGCGCGCTTTGTGTTCCCGGCCTTTGAAGACAACTTCTACTACCTGTGGCGCGAAGGTGCGCTGCCACAAAACGTCACCGCCCAGGACCCGCGCCTGAGCGATGACCTGGAGCGCGAGCGCCTGCGCAAAGTATTCAGCCAGGGCCTGGATAAAGTCATCGGCCAAGTGCTGCCGCTGGCGCGCACCGCCGCCAATGACCTCTGGCAGAGCGGGCGCTGGTACCTGCGTGGCAATCACTGCCGCCTGGTGCCGGGCGACTCGCCTCTGGGCTATCGCCTGCCGCTGGCGTCGCAGCCGTGGGTGACGGCGGCGGAGTATCCGTTTGTGCACCCCACCGACCCCAACCAAGATCAGCCGGGACTGCCAAGCACTGCGCAACTGAACAACCACGATGAAGCCGCGCCGACCGATGAGCGTGTGCCAGAGGTGGATCAGTCCGCCGACTGGCTCACCCGCACCGCCCTGTGCGCCGAAGCCCGCGAAGGGCGGCTGTACCTGTTCATGCCGCCGCTGGAGCGTGTCGAGGACTACCTGGAGTTGGTGGCCGCCATCGAAGCCACTGCCGAAGAGCTGCACTGCCCGGTATTGCTGGAAGGCTACGAGCCGCCTGCGGACACACGCCTCTGCAACTTCCGCGTCACGCCAGACCCAGGCGTGATTGAGGTGAACGTGCAACCGTCCGCCACTTGGGATGAACTGGTGGAGCGCACCGAATTCCTCTACGAAGAGGCCCGGCAAACCCGTCTCACCACCGAAAAATTCATGATCGACGGGCGCCACACCGGTACCGGCGGCGGTAACCATTTTGTGCTCGGTGGCGCCACGCCCAAGGATTCACCGTTCCTGCGTCGTCCCGATCTGCTGCGCAGTTTGATCAGCTACTGGCACAACCACCCGTCCTTGTCCTACCTGTTTTCCGGCCTGTTTATCGGCCCGACTTCCCAGGCACCGCGGGTGGACGAAGCGCGCAACGATGCGCTGTACGAACTGGAAATCGCCTTCGCCCAAATGCCCGAGCCCGGCGAGGAATGCCCGCCCTGGTTGGTGGACCGCCTGCTGCGCAACCTGCTGATCGACGTGACGGGCAACACCCATCGCGCCGAATTCTGCATCGACAAACTCTACTCGCCGGACGGCGCCACGGGCCGTCTGGGCCTGCTGGAACTGCGCGCCTTCGAGATGCCGCCCCACGCGCGCATGAGCCTTACCCAACAGTTGTTGCTGCGTGCCCTGGTCGCCCGATTCTGGCGCGAACCCTACGCACCGCCGAAACTGGCGCGCTGGGGTACTGAGCTGCATGACCGCTTCCTGTTGCCGCACTTTATCGAGCAGGATTTTGCCGATGTGATCGTCGAACTCAACGCCGCCGGCTACCCGCTGCGCGCCGAATGGTTTGCCGCGCACTTGGAGTTCCGTTTCCCCAAGGTCGGCGACTACGCCGTCAGCGGCATCGAACTGGAACTGCGCCAGGCCCTGGAGCCTTGGCATGTACTGGGCGAGGAGGGCGCGGTAGGCGGCACGGTGCGTTATGTGGATTCGTCCCTGGAGCGCCTGCAAGTCAAGTTGACCGGGTTGCCGCCGCAGCGCTACCTGCTGACCTGCAACGGCGTCCCGGTGCCGCTGCAAGCCACCGGCCGCGTGGGCGAATTTGTCGCCGGTGTGCGTTATCGCGCCTGGCAACCGGCCAACTGCCTGCAACCGACCATCCCGGTGCATGCGCCGTTGGTGTTTGACCTGCTCGATACCTGGATGCAGCGTTCGCTGGGCGGCTGCCAGTACCATGTTGCGCACCCGGGCGGGCGTAATTACGACAGCTTGCCGGTGAATGCCAATGAGGCGGAAAGTCGGCGGATGGCGCGGTTTTTCCGGTTGGGGCATACGCCTGGCAAGATTCCAGTGCCAACGGTGGTTGTTAATGACGAACTGCCGATGACCTTGGATCTGCGGCGTTTCCCGCATAAAAATGACTAAACGCGGTTTAAATGTGGGAGGAGGCTTTTGTGGCGAGGGAGCTTGCTCCCGCTGGAGTGCGAAGCGCTCCCAAGATCTTTGGGGCCGCTACGCAGCCCAGCGGGAGCAAGCTCCCTCGCCACAGAAACCCTGCCCACATTAGACTGTAGTGACTTTGATACCCCCTTTGCCTCTGCCGAGCGTTCCATGTCCGACTTGCTCGACCGTTACCCGCTGACCCCGGGCACTTACCATGAACTGCTGGACCACAGCGGCGCCGTGCGCGCCCATTGGCAGCGCCTGCTCGACCACCTGCAACGCAGCACCCCGGCGCAACTGGCCCAGCGTCAGGCGCTGTTGACCCGGCAGATCCAGGAAAACGGCGTGACCTACAACGTCTACGCCGACCCCAAGGGCGCCGACCGCCCCTGGGAACTGGACCTGTTGCCCCATGTGCTGGCGGCCGAAGAGTGGCAGCACCTGTCCGCCGGAATCGCTCAGCGCGCGCGCCTGCTCAATGCGGTGCTGGCCGACCTGTACGGCCCGCAACGGCTGATCAAGGAAGGCCTGCTGCCGGCCGAGCTGGTGTTTGGGCACAACAATTTCCTGTGGCCGTGCCAAGGCATCCAGCCGCCGGACGGTGCCTTCCTGCACCTGTACGCCGTCGACCTGGCGCGCACGCCGGATGGCCGTTGGTGGGTCACCGCCGACCGCACCCAGGCCCCGTCGGGCGCCGGTTACGCGTTGGAAAACCGCACCATCGTGTCCCGTGCCTTCCCGGACCTGTACCGCGACTTGCAGGTGCAACACCTCACCGGTTTCTTCCGCACCTTGCAGGAAACCCTGGCCCGCCAGGCGCCCAGCGCCGAACAGCCGCCGCTGATCGTGCTGCTTACGCCAGGGCGTTTCAACGAGAGCTACTTCGAACACCTCTACCTCGCCCGTCAGCTCGGCTACCCGCTGGTGGAAGGCGGCGACCTCACGGTGCGCGACAGCTGCGTGTTCCTCAAGACCCTCAGCGGCCTGCGGCGGGTGCACGCGATCATGCGCCGCCTCGACGACGACTTCTGCGACCCCTTGGAGCTGCGCACCGACTCAGCCCTCGGCGTGCCGGGCCTGCTGGATGCCGTGCGCCAAGGCAACGTGCTGGTGGCCAATGCCTTGGGCAGCGGTGTGCTGGAATCCCCTGGCCTGCTGGGCTTTCTGCCGAAGATCAACGAATTCCTGTTCGGCGAAGCACTGATCCTGCCGTCTATCGCCACCTGGTGGTGCGGTGAAGCGCCGGTGCTGGCCGAAGCGCTGGAAAAACTCCCGGAGTTGCTGATCAAGCCCGCGTTTCCGTCCCAGAGCTTCACCCCGGTATTCGGCCGCGACCTGGACGCAAAGCAGCGCCAGGCCCTGGCCGAGCGCATGCGTGCGCGGCCTTACGCCTACGTCGCCCAAGAGCTGGCGCAACTGTCCCAGGCGCCGGTGTGGCACACCGTGGAAGATCATCTGCAACACCGTGCTATCGGCATGCGGGTATACGCCGTGGCCAGTGAGGACGGCTATCGCGTGCTGCCCGGTGGCCTGACCCGCGTGGCCGCCGAAGCCGATGCTGAAGTGGTGTCGATGCAGCGCGGCGGCGCCAGCAAAGACACCTGGGTGCTGGGTGAAGGCGCGCCGGGCAATGAGCAGTGGCGTGCGCAACGTACGATTGGTGTGCATGATCTGGTGCGCCGCGACCCGTATCTGCCGTCCCGCGTGGTGGAAAACCTGTTCTGGTTTGGCCGTTACTGCGAGCGTTGCGACGACAGCGCGCGCTGGCTGCGTATCGTGTTAGCCCGCTATGTCGATGGCGATGACCCACAAGCCTTGCAGGCCGCCGTCGAACTGGGGGAAACCCTGCGCCTGCTGCCGGAGGAGGGCGAGTTGCCCGAGCGCCTGCTGGCAGCGCTGCTGGGCGATGACTGGCCGTCGAGCCTGCGGGCCAACTTGCAGCGCTTGCAGTGGGCGGCGTCCCAGGTGCGCGGCAAGTTGTCCCGGGAGAACTGGCAGGCCCTGGTGGAGCTGCAACGCGAAGCCATGGAGCTGGAAAGCGAGACTCCGGATTTTGGCGAGTTACTGGACTTCCTCAACCGCCTGGTGATGTCCCTGGCGGCATTGTCCGGCTTTGCCCTGGACGACATGACCCGCGACGAAGGCTGGCGCTTTTTGATGATGGGCCGGCGCATCGAGCGCCTGCAATTCTTGAGCAGCAGCCTGGCCGCGTTCCTGCGCGGCGTGGCGGTATTTGATCAGGCGGGGCTGGAGTGGTTGCTGGAACTGGGCAACAGCAGCATCACCTATCGCTCGCGCTACCTGGCGGTGCCGCAGTTGATCCCGGTGCTCGACCTGTTGCTGCTGGACGAGCAAAACCCCCATGCGGTGTTGTTCCAGTTGAAACTGGTAAGCCGCACCTTGCGCCGTCTGAACGATGATTTTGGTGTGCCTCGGGAAACTGGCCTCGGCCCATTGGTGGAGCGCCTGGCGCGCTTCGACCTGGGTTGCCTGGAGAACCCGTTGTTTGGCGAGCCCAGCGTGCGTGCCGCGCTGGACGGCCTGGCCGACCTGCTGCAAGCAGTGGCCGATGAGAGTGGGCAAGTGTCGGACCGCTTGGCGTTGCGCCACTTTGCCCATGTGGATGATGTCAGCCAGCAAACGGTGTCGCTGTGATGAGTGCGCGCTACCAGATTTTCCACGATACCCATTACCACTACGACAGCCCGGTGTCCCTGGCCCAGCAGTTGGCGCACCTGTGGCCACGGCCGTGCGCCTGGCAGCGGTGCACGGCGCAGCAACTGGATATCAGCCCACAGCCGTCGTCGCGGCGCGATGAGCTGGATGTGTTCGGCAACCCCATCACGCGATTGGCGTTCGAACGTCCCCATGATGAGCTGCTGGTGAATGCCGGGCTGACCGTGGAAGTGCTGGCGCGGCCGGCGTTGGATTTTCAGCAATCACCCGCGTGGGATAAAACCCGTGACAGCCTGACGTATGGCAGCCAGCCGCTGTCCGATGAGCGGATCGAGGCCATCCGCTATCGCTTTGAATCGCCCTATGTGCATTTGAAGAAAACCTTCGTCGAGTTCTCCGAGAGTTGCTTCCCGCCGTCTCGCCCGTTGTTGCTGGGCGTGCAGGCATTGATGCAAAAGATCTTCGCCGAATTCACCTTTGATGCCGAAGCCACGCAAGTCGCCACGCCACTGGTGGAGGTGCTGGAGCGCCGTCGCGGCGTGTGCCAGGACTTTGCCCACCTGATGCTCGCCTGCCTGCGCTCGCGGGGCCTGGCGGCGCGCTACATCAGCGGCTACCTGCTCACCCAGCCACCGCCCGGCCAGCCACGGCTGATCGGCGCCGACGCGTCCCATGCGTGGGTGTCGGTGTATTGCCCTGTATCGGGTTGGGTAGATTTTGATCCGACCAACAATGTGCAGCCGGCACTGGAGCACATCACCCTGGCCTGGGGCCGGGATTTCTCCGATGTGTCGCCGTTGCGGGGGGTGATTCTGGGGGGAGGGAGCCATGACCCGGAAGTGCGGGTGACGGTGATGCCGCTGCAATAGCGGCAGATTGTGGTGAACCGGGCGCACCGGTTCACCACAAAGGAAATTATTCAGCCGGATCTTTTGGTGTTTCGGTCTCGTCGCTCGTTTCTTCACCATCGACGTCTGCGTTCAGCCCATTGGCTTCTTCGTCTGCAGCGGCTTTCTTGCGTTGCAGTTTTTCCTCTTTCTTCTGCTCCTTGGCCAGGTCTCTCTGACGTTTGGCGAAGGAGTAATTAGGTTTGGCCATGGGCGATCCTCTAGGGTCGAAGGTGAGGTTGGCGGCGCGCAGCTGCCTTGGGCTGCCATGGTAGCAGCTTAGCAGCGCGCTTGGCCTTCACTTACCGCAGGCGTACGCGGCCAAAAGGCCGTTGAACAGTTGGTTTAAGTGCATGGCTCGGACTCCAGTAGGTACTGGGCCGATCATAGGAAGGTCGTACTACTTTGGCTGTTAGATTGTGTTGATAAGTCTGATAGCCTAAAGTTGTATACAATCCGTTGACTCAGATCATAAGAATTTGTGCCTGAATCAGGCACCCTTGTCGCAATACGCGTTTTCTAAACCCTGCCTTGGAGATTCACATGTTTGCAAAAATCGTTGCTGTTTCCCTGCTGACACTGGCGAGCGGCCAGTTGCTCGCCGCAGAGTGCGCGGTCACCGTTGACTCCACCGACCAGATGTCCTTCAACACCAAGGAAATCACCATCGACAAGAGCTGCAAGACGTTTACCGTGAACCTGGAACACTCGGGTAACCTGCCGAAAAACGTCATGGGCCACAACTGGGTACTGACCACCAAGGCTGACATGCAAGGCGTCGCCACCGACGGCATGGCCGCAGGCATCGACAAGAACTACCTGAAAGAAGGCGACACCCGCATCATCGCCCACACCAAGATCATTGGTGCTGGCGAGAAAGACTCGGTGACGTTTGATGTGTCCAAGCTGGCTGCCGGGACTGAATACGAGTTCTTCTGCTCGTTCCCTGGTCATAACTCGATGATGAAAGGCGCGGTGGTTCTGAAGTAAGACCGCGGTATCGTTCTTCGCGAGCAAGCCCGCTCCCACATTCGACCCAGTTCCAACATGAGAATGCGGTCAAAATGTGGGAGCGGGCTTGCTCGCGAAGACGGCCTGACAGTCACTACAAAACTAACTGGCTACCTCACGGCGCAAACGGCATCACCCGCTTATGCTCCGTCTTGCGGTAGGTCTCACAGATAATCCGGAACGCTTCCTCCCGCACCGGCTCCCCATGCAAAAACGCATCGATCTCCGCATAGGTCACGCCATGTGACGCCTCGTCCGGCTTGCCCGGCGACAAATCTTCCAAATCCGCCGTCGGCACCTTCTCCACCAACGATTCCGGCGCACCAAAGTGCCGCGCAATCGAGCGCACCTGGTTCTTCACCAGCCCGCTCAGCGGTGCCAAGTCGCACGCGCCATCACCGAACTTGGTGAAAAAACCCATCACCGCTTCCGCCGCATGGTCAGTACCAATCACCAAACCGCCCGCCGCGCCGGCGATGGTGTACTGCGCCACCATGCGCATCCGCGCCTTGGTGTTGCCCAGTACGAAGTCGCGGGACACCGCGGCTTTGCCTTCAAACGCCGCCACTTCACCCGCCAGGGCTTTCACCGCTGGGCCGATGTTCACGGTGTGGCGCTCGTCTGGCTCGATAAAATCCACGGAGGCCGTGGCATCGATTTCATCGAACTGGGTTTCGTACGGCAGGCGTACCGCGATAAAACGGTAGGCCTCGTCACCGGTGCTGGCGCGTAGTTCCTGCATGGCGCGCTGGGCCAAGAGGCCGGCGGTGAGGGAGTCGACGCCGCCACTGATGCCCAGCACCAGGGTCTTGAGCCCGGAATTGCGCAGGCAATCCTGGATGAAGGTGATACGCCGGGCGACCTCGGCTTCGAGGGCGGCCTGGTCCTGGAACGGTGCTTGAACCTTGAGCTGCTGCGCTATCTCACGCTGTACGGCTTGCATGATTCACTCCTTGCTGGAAAGGGCAGGTACTTTGAAAACGTGTCGCAAATAGGCGACAAAATTCGGGTCGGTGCAGTGGGTCTTGCCCGCTTCATCGGAGATCTTGGCGACGGGCTGGCCATTGCAGGCGGTCATTTTAAGCACGATGCTCATCGGTTCCACACCAGGAATGTCGCAGGTCAGGTTGGTGCCGATGCCGAAGCTCACATTGATGCGCCCACGCAGCGCCCGGAAGATTTCCAGGGCCTTGGGCAGCGACAGGCTGTCGGAGAACACCAGGGTCTTGCTCATCGGCTCGATGCCCAGATGGTGGTAATGGGCGATGGCTTTTTCGGCCCACTGCACCGGGTCACCGGAGTCGTGACGCAGGCCGTCGAACAGCTTGGCGAAGTACAGGTCGAAGTCGCCGAGGAAGGCATCGGTGGTGATGCAGTCGGTCAGGGCGATGCCCAGCAGGCCACGGTATTCACGCACCCAGCAGTCGAGGGCGGCGATCTGGCTGTCGATCAGGCGCGGGCCGAGTTGCTGGTGGGCCATGATCCATTCGTGGGCCATGGTGCCCAGGGGTTTCATGTCGAATTCGCGGGCCAGGTGCACGTTGCTGGTGCCGACGAAGCGGCCGGGGAAATCGTGCTTGAGCACGCTGACCACTTCTTCCTGCACCCGGTACGAAAAGCGTCGGCGGGTGCCGAAGTCGGCCACTTGCAGTTCGGACAGCTCTTCGCTGCTGGCATTGGCCGTGAGCCAATCAAACTTGCGGTAAAGCTGTTCGCGGGCCTGTTCGAGGATCACGGTCTGGTAGCGATAGCGGTTACGCACTTCGCTGACGATGGCCAGCATCGGCACTTCAAACAGGATCACATGTAGCCACGGCCCGCGCAGGCGGATGAACAGCTCGCCGTTCTCGATGCCGGTTTGCACATAGCGCAGGTTGAAGCGGAACAGCCCGAGAAAGCGCAAGAAGTCTGGCTTCATAAAGCTGATGCGCTCCAGGAAACCCAATTGGTCAGGGCTCAGGCTCAGCTCGGCGAGGCGTTCGATCTGGTAGCGGATTTCCGCCAGGTACGGGCGCAGGTCTTCACTGTTACGGCAACGAAACTCCCATTCAACTTCCACGTTGGGGTAGTTGTGCAGCACCGCCTGCATCATGGTCAGCTTGTAGAAGTCGGTGTCGAGCAGGTTCTGCACGATGCGATCGGCAAACACACTCTCGCTCATAACGGGAATCTCCAGACGGGTCGGCGATGGGCGCCGGCCTTTACGCACAATTAAGGAAGGGGGCTAGTGGCGCATAGGCAAGGGGTGGTTTGCCAGTGATTTTTTGCGTTGTGGCCACTGACGCCTTCGCGAGCAAGCCCGCTCCCACATTTTGGAATGCATTCCAAGTGTGGGAGCGGGCTTGCTCGCGAAGGCGATAGTCCAGGCACTAAATAACCTGCTCCATCATCCACTTCACAAATTCGCGCACCTTGGGCACCTCCGCCGAATGCTCCGGGTAAGCCAGGTAATACGCATCCTGGCTCGGCATCGCGTGCTGCCACGGGATCACCAACTTGCCCTCGGCGAGTTCTTCTTCCACCAGAAACCGTGGCAACAACGCCACGCCGCAGCCGACCTGCGCCGCACGAATGCACATATAGAACGTATCGAACCGCGGCCCATGGTAGCTGTGCTCGGTCTGGTAACCCTGGCTGGCAAACCAGTCATGCCAGCCTTGCGGGCGCGAGGCATTTTGCAGCAGCACCAGTTCGCTCAGTTGCGTTGGGTCAGTAAAGGGCTGGGCGGGCAGGCTTTCCGGTGCGCACACGGGGATGAGCTCTTCGCTGAACAACCTGAGGCTCTCGGTGCCGGGGCGTGAACCCTGGCCAAAGTAGAAGGCCATGTCGGCCTTGCCTTGCAGCAGTTCGTCCGGCTCCTGCTCGTTGCACAGGTCCAGGTGGATGTGCGGGTGACGCAGCCGCCAACCCTTGAGGCGCGGCACCAGCCAGCGCGCGCCGAACGTGTAGGGCGTGGACACCCGCAGCACTTCGGTCTCGCCGCCGTAGGAGCGCAGGTAGTGGGTGGACATCTCCACTTGGGTGAGGATCTTGCGCACCTCCACCAGGTACAGGTCGCCCGCCGGGGTCATCTGCAAGCGGCGACGCACGCGGCGAAACAGCAGGTGTTGCAGCAGTTCTTCCAACTGTGCCACCTGCTTGCTCACGGCACTTTGGGTGAGGTTCAGCTCCTCGGCGGCGCGGGTGAAGCTCAAATGCCGAGTGGCAGCTTCGAAACACTGCAGGGCGGTGATCGAAGGCAAATGTCTTTTGTTCAGCACGGCGTGCCTCTTTTTATACTTTGCATGAATAAACGGAATGATATCTCGCCTAATGGTCGTTTGTTGGCAAGTCTTGGGCCAGCTACAAATAAGGCCTGGATCGCCGTGTCTGTCGGCGGCGCAATTTTGATGTTTGCAGATTGAAGGAGTGACCCATGGTTGCCGCATTGCTTGATCGTCTCGGAGTAAACCCGGCGCTGTACCAGTCGGGTAAAAACCCGGTGCATTCGCCCATTGATGGCAGCGTTATCGGCAGCGTGCACTGGGAAGGTGCCGCCGAAGTGGAGCAACAGGTCAGTCGCGCCGAGCATGCATTCGACGCCTGGCGCAAAGTGCCAGCGCCGCGCCGTGGTGAACTGGTGCGCCAATTCGGCGACGTATTGCGCGAATACAAGGCGGACCTGGGCGAGTTGGTGTCCTGGGAAGCTGGCAAGATCACCCAGGAAGGCCTGGGCGAAGTGCAGGAAATGATCGACATCTGCGACTTCGCCGTCGGCCTGTCCCGCCAGCTCTACGGCTTGACCATCGCCTCTGAGCGTCCAGGCCACCACATGCGTGAAACCTGGCACCCGCTGGGGGTGGTCGGCGTGATCAGCGCCTTCAACTTCCCGGTGGCCGTATGGGCCTGGAACACCACCCTGGCGCTGGTGTGCGGCAACGCGGTGATCTGGAAACCCTCGGAAAAAACCCCGCTCACCGCCCTGGCCTGCCAGGCGCTGTTCGAGCGCGTGGTGAAAAACTTCACCGATGCACCGCCGTACCTGAGCCAAGTGATCATCGGTGGGCGCGATGCCGGCGCCGCCTTGGTCGATGACCCGCGTGTGGCTTTGATCAGCGCCACCGGCAGTACCCGCATGGGCCGCGAAGTAGCGCCGAAAGTCGCCGCGCGTTTTGCCCGCAGCATCCTTGAGTTGGGCGGCAACAACGCGATGATCCTTGGCCCAAGCGCCGACATGGACATGGCCGTGCGCGCCATCCTGTTCAGCGCCGTCGGCACCGCTGGCCAGCGTTGCACCACCCTGCGCCGCCTGATTGCCCATGAATCGGTAAAGGCAGAGATCGTCACCCGCCTCAAGGCAGCCTACTCCAAAGTGCGCATCGGCCACCCGCTGGAAGGCAACCTGATCGGCCCGCTGATCGACAAGCACGGCTTCGACAACATGCAGGACGCCCTTGAGCAAGCCTTGAGCGAAGGCGGCAAGGTATTCGGCGGCAAGCGCCAACTGGAAGACCAATTCCCGAATGCCTACTACGTATCGCCCGCCATTGTGGAAATGCCCGAGCAAAGCGACGTGGTCTGCACCGAAACCTTCGCACCGATTCTGTATGTGGTCGGCTACACCGACTTCGCTGAAGCGCTGCGCTTGAACAACGCAGTGCCTCAAGGATTGTCGTCGTGCATCTTCACCACTGACGTGCGCGAGGCGGAGCAGTTCATGTCGGCGGTGGGCAGTGACTGCGGTATCGCCAACGTCAATATCGGCCCAAGCGGCGCGGAAATCGGCGGCGCGTTTGGCGGTGAAAAAGAGACCGGTGGCGGGCGTGAGTCGGGTTCGGATGCGTGGCGTGGGTATATGCGTCGCCAGACCAATACCGTGAATTACTCGCTGGAGTTGCCGCTGGCGCAGGGCATCACTTTCGACTAAATCCCTGACGAAACGCGGCTAAAAATGTGGGAGCGGGCTTGCTCGCGAATGCGGTGTGTCAGTCAACAGATATTCAACTGATCCACCGCATTCGCGAGCAAGCCCGCTCCCACATTTGATCCCATTCACAATTTGAAAAGTGGTTTGTTAGGTCTCACCGGAGTCTGGCAATGGCATTACGCGAAACATGTTTATGGGAGTACCTCACCCCCAGCCGCCCCGATCGCGCCGCGCTCAAGGGCGAGGTCAAAGTGGATGTGTGCGTGATCGGCGCCGGCATCACCGGTTTGTCGGCGGCCATTCATTTGTTGGAACAAGGTAAAAGCGTCGCCGTACTGGAGGCCCATCGCACCGGCCACGGTGGTTCGGGGCGCAACGTGGGCTTGGTCAACGCAGGCCTGTGGATCCCGCCGGATGACATCGAAGCCGGTTTCGGCGAGGCCGTAGGCAGCCAGCTCAATCGCATGCTGGGGGCGGCGCCGTCCCTGGTGTTCAGCCTGATCGACAAATACAACATCGACTGCCAGCTACGCCGCGAGGGCACCTTGCACATGGCGCACAACGCCCGTGGCGAGGCGGATCTGCGCAGCCGTGAAGAACAATGGAAGCGCCGTGGCGCCCCGGTAGAATTGCTCACCGGCCAGGCCTGCGAGCAAGCCACCGGCACCAAAAAAATTGCAGCAGCCCTGCTGGATCGGCGCGCCGGCACCTTGAACCCGATGGCCTACACCAGTGGGTTGGCCAACGCTGCCGTAGGTTTGGGCGGGCAGTTGTTCGACCATTCTCCGGTGACCCAGTTGGAGCGCCAAGGCACGCAGTGGTCGGTGCAAACGGCCCAGGGCTCGGTGCAGGCTGCACAAGTGGTGATCGCGTCCAATGCCTACACCGAAGGTGAATGGACCGAGCTGCGGCGCAATTTTTTCCCCGGCTACTACTACCAGGTCGCGTCGGCCCCACTGACGGATGAGGCGGCCAAACAAATCCTGCCGGGTGGCCAAGGTTCGTGGGACACACGCCAGGTCCTGAGCAGCATCCGCCGCGATGCCGATGGCCGTTTGTTGCTGGGCAGCCTGGGCAATGGCAACCAGAAACCGGCGTGGTTCCTCAAGGCGTGGGCCGATCGGGTGCAGCAGCACTACTTCCCGTACCTCAAATCGGTGCAGTGGGAGTACACCTGGACCGGCCGCATCGCCTTCACCCCGGATCACCTGATGCGCCTGTTCGAACCTGCCCCTGGCTTGGTGGCAGTCACGGGCTATAACGGCCGTGGCGTGACCACTGGCAGTGTGGTCGGCAAGGCATTTGCCGACTACCTGTGTCACCAGAATCCCCAGGCGTTGCCGATTCCGTTCGCACCGATGCAGCCGTTAGCCGGCGTGGGCCTGCGCAGCTGCCTTTATGAGGCGGGATTCTCGCTGTATCACGCGGGGCAATGCCTGAGGATCGTGATCTGATCAGCGAAATACCGCTCAGAAGCCTGCATTTTCTTAGCAGGCTATTAATCTGTATTGGTGCAAGTCGTAGCAATCATGCACTGTAAATGTGCAGTTCCGTTACGCCATTTGTTACAGCTGTAGGAACTGTCGTTTCTCCGTCTGGTTGCAGGTGCGACCTGTCAGGGTTGTACTTTTTTTAGGTGGTTGGTTGCACCTATTGAGGTTGAAGGGTTGCACGTCCTGACGAACGGCGTCCAAACGCCCGTAATAACAATGACACCGGGTCTTTTTGAAGAATAAAAACGTACTGGCACGAGGCTTGCTCTGGGCTTTCAGTGAAAAGTTTGAACGCAAGTTGTCGTGCCTAAAATCAAAAATATCGGAGCACCACTCATGTCCCAGACGTTTTACAAGAAAGGTTTTCTGGCCCTCGCCGTTGCAGCGGCGCTGGGTGTTTCTACGTTTGTCCAAGCTGATGTGAAGATTGGCGTAGCGGGGCCCATGACGGGCGCCAACGCAGCTTTCGGTGAGCAGTACATGAAGGGTGCCCAGGCGGCAGCTGATGTGATCAACAAGGCTGGCGGCATCAACGGCGAGAAAATCGTCCTGGTGGCCGGCGACGACGCGTGTGAACCCAAGCAGGCCGTGGCCGTGGCCAACCGCCTGGCCGACCAGGACAAAGTGATCGGCGTGGTCGGGCACTTCTGCTCCTCCAACACCATCCCGGCCTCTGAGGTCTACGACGAAGCGGGGGTCATCGCGATCACCCCAGGCTCCACCAACCCACAAGTCACCGAGCGCGGCCTGGCCGCCATGTTCCGTATGTGCGGGCGTGACGACCAGCAAGGCATCGTTGCCGGTGACTACATTGTCGATGTGCTCAAGGGCAAGAAAGTCGCGGTTATCAACGACAAGGACACCTACGGCAAAGGCCTGGCCGACGCCACCGCTGCCCAGTTGACCAAGCGCGGCGTCAAGCCAGTGCTGGAAGAGGGCCTGACCCGTGGCGAGAAAGACTTCAGCGCTTTGGTCACCAAGATCCGCTCCATCGGCGCGGACGTCGTGTACTTCGGCGGCCTGCACCCGGAAGCGGGCCCGTTGGTTCGCCAGATTCGTGAAGCCGGCCTCAAGGCTGCGTTCATGTCCGATGACGGCGTAGTGACCGACGAACTGGCGAAAACCGCCGGTGGCAACCAGTACGTCGATGGCGTCTACATGACCTTCGGTGCCGACCCACGGCTGCTGCCAGACAGCAAAGCCGTGGTGGATGAGTTCCGCAAGGCCGGGTATGAGCCAGAAGGCTACACCCTGTACGCCTACGCTTCGATCCAGGCCCTGGCGGCTGGTTTCAATGGCGCCAAGTCCAACAAGGGCGAAGATGCGGCCAAGTGGCTGAAAGCCAACCCTGTCCAGACCGTCATGGGTAAAAAGGAATGGGATGGCAAGGGCGACCTGAAAATCTCCGATTACGTGGTTTACCAGTGGGACAAAGACGGTAAATACCATCAGCTGGAAAAACAGAAGTAAGCACAAGCACCACATGCCCAATGTGGAAGTGGCTTGTTGTGGCGAGGGAGCTTGCTCCCGCTGGAGTGCGTAGCACTCCCAAACCGATCACCGAAGTACATCTGATGTATCTCGATCGCCCAGTTTGGGGCTGCTTCGCAGCCCAGCGGGAGCAAGCTCCCTCGCCACATAAGCATCTCCCGCAGGGGACTGTGTTGTGATCGAGATCTGTCTTTTCCTCCAGAAGCGCCGCACACCCACAGGTGTGCAGGTGCTCACCGCGTGAGATTGCGTTATGGATGGTATTTTCCTGCAGCAACTGGTCAACGGCCTGACCCTCGGGTCGGTCTACGGCTTGATCGCCATCGGCTACACAATGGTCTATGGCATCATCGGCATGATCAACTTCGCCCACGGCGAGGTTTATATGATTTCCGCTTACCTCGCGGCGATCAGTCTGGCACTGCTGGCTTACTTCGGCATCGAATCCTTCCCGCTGCTCATTCTCGGCACCTTGATCTTCACCGTGGTCGTCACCGGCGTTTACGGTTGGGTCATCGAACGTGTCGCCTACAAACCGCTGCGCAACTCCACCCGCCTGG
The DNA here is from genome assembly GCF_050432925.1 of Pseudomonas sp. 18175. Taxonomy (NCBI): domain Bacteria; kingdom Pseudomonadati; phylum Pseudomonadota; class Gammaproteobacteria; order Pseudomonadales; family Pseudomonadaceae; genus Pseudomonas; species Pseudomonas sp. 18175. Next base: position 122,371 of record NZ_JBKFTO010000010.1, read on the forward strand.
CCCCGCTGATCAGCGCGATCGGCATCTCCCTGATCCTGCAGAACTACGCGCAGATCGCCCAGGGCGCCAAGCAACAAGGTATTCCTACGCTGCTGGCCGGGGCCTGGCGTGTCGATATCGGCACCGGGTTCGTCCAGCTCACGTACACCAAGGTGTTTATCCTGGTCGCCGCCTTCGCAGGCATGGCCTTGCTGACCTACATCATCAAATACACCAAGCTCGGCCGCATGTGCCGCGCCACCCAGCAAGACCGCAAGATGGCGTCGATCCTCGGGATCAACACCGACCGCGTGATCTCCTACGTATTCGTCATCGGTGCCGCCATGGCCGCACTGGCCGGCGTGCTCATCACCCTCAACTACGGCACCTTCGACTTCTATGCCGGCTTCATCATCGGCATCAAGGCATTTACCGCAGCGGTACTCGGTGGCATCGGCTCCCTGCCTGGGGCGATGCTCGGCGGGATCATCCTCGGTATCTCCGAGTCGCTGTTCTCGGGGTTGATCAACTCTGACTACAAAGACGTGTTCAGTTTCTCCCTGCTGGTGGTGATCCTGATCTTCCGTCCCCAGGGCCTGCTGGGTCGCCCACTCGTGGCTAAGGTGTAAACATGTCTGCTGCCAAACCTATCGATATCAAGAAAAGTGTGGTCGATACGATCCTTGCCGGGCTTATTTCGCTGGTCGTGTTCGGCCCTATCGTCGGCGTAGTCCTCGACGGCTACAGCTTCAACCTGGAACCGGCCCGCGTGGCCACCCTGGTCGCCATCGTGATGGCTGGCCGGTTTGCCCTGAGCCTGTTCCTGCAAACCCCTAAGGGCTTGAAGATTCTGCAGGGCTTTGAAAGCAGTGGCTCTGGCGTGCATGTGCTGGCGCCGGACTACAAATCGCGACTGCGCTGGATCATTCCGGCGCTGATCGTGATCGCCATCGTATTCCCGATCTTCGCCAACAAGTACCTGCTGACCGTGGTGATCCTGGGGCTGATCTACGTGTTGCTTGGCCTGGGCCTGAACATCGTGGTGGGCCTGGCGGGCTTGCTCGACCTGGGTTACGTGGCGTTCTACGCCATCGGCGCCTACGGCCTGGCGCTGGGTTACCAATACCTCGGCCTGGGCTTCTGGAGCGTGCTGCCGCTGGCGGCCATCGCGGCAGCCTTAGCGGGGTGCATACTCGGCTTCCCGGTGTTGCGAATGCACGGTGACTACCTGGCCATCGTGACCCTGGGCTTTGGTGAAATCATCCGCCTGGTGCTCAATAACTGGCTGTCGTTTACCGGCGGCCCGAACGGCATGCCGGTGCCATCCCCGACATTCCTCGGCCTGGAATTCGGGCGCAAGGCGAAGGAGGGCGGGGTTCCGTTCCACGAGTTCTTCGGCCTCGATTACAACCCCAACATCAAGTTCATGTTCATCTACATCGTGCTGTTTTTGGTGGTGCTGGCCGTGCTGTACATCAAGCACCGCTTGACCCGCATGCCGGTGGGCCGCGCCTGGGAAGCCTTGCGCGAAGATGAAATCGCCTGCCGTTCCATGGGCCTGAACCACGTACTGGTCAAGCTCTCGGCGTTCACCATTGGTGCCTCCACCGCAGGGCTTGCCGGGGTGTTCTTTGCCAGCTACCAGGGCTTCGTCAACCCGTCGTCGTTCACCTTCTTCGAGTCGGCGCTGATCCTGGCCATCGTGGTGTTAGGCGGTATGGGCTCCACAGTGGGTGTGGTGATTGCGGCGTTCGTGCTGACCGTTGCGCCGGAGCTGCTGCGCAGCTTCTCCGAATACCGCGTGCTGCTGTTCGGTGTGTTGATGGTGGTGATGATGATCTGGCGCCCACGCGGGTTGATCCGCATCAGCCGTACCGGTGTGACACCACGTAAGGGAGTGGCGCCATGAGCAAGGAAGTCGTTCTTTCCGTGGAACACCTGATGATGCACTTCGGTGGCATCAAGGCCTTGAGCGATGTAAGCCTCAAGGTCGAACGCAACTCGATCTTCGCCCTGATCGGCCCCAACGGCGCGGGCAAGACCACGGTGTTCAACTGCCTCACCGGCTTTTACAAAGCCAGCGGCGGCAAGATCAACCTCAACGTGCGCGGCAAGCAGACCGATGTGATCCAGTTGCTGGGCGAGCGTTTCCAGCCCACTGACTTTGTGTCGCCCAAAAGCTTCCTCAGCCGGGTGTACTACAAGATGTTCGGCGGTACTCACCTGGTGAACCGCGCAGGTCTGGCCCGTACGTTCCAGAACATTCGCCTGTTCAAGGAAATGTCGGTGGTAGAGAACCTGCTGGTGGCCCAACACATGTGGGTCAACCGCAACATGCTGGCGGGCATCCTCAACACCAAGGGTTACCGCAAGGCCGAAAGCGACGCCCTCGACCACGCCTTCTACTGGCTCGAAGTGGTGGACCTGGTGGACTGCGCCAACCGCTTGGCCGGTGAGCTTTCCTACGGCCAACAGCGCCGCCTGGAAATCGCCCGGGCCATGTGCACCCGGCCACAGATCATTTGCCTGGACGAACCGGCCGCTGGCCTCAACCCCCAGGAAACCGAAGCCCTCAGCGCGATGATTCGCCTGCTGCGCGACGAACATGACCTCACGGTGGTGCTGATCGAACACGACATGGGCATGGTGATGAGTATTTCCGACCACATCGTGGTGCTGGACCACGGCAACGTGATTGCCGAAGGCGGGCCGGACGCGATCCGCAACGACCCGAAAGTGATTGCCGCCTACCTGGGCGCCGACGAAGAGGAGCTGGTATGAGCGCACCTATCCTCGAAATGAAGGACCTGGACGTGTACTACGGCCCGATCCAGGCCCTGAAAAAAGTCTCGTTGCACATTAACGAAGGCGAAACCGTGAGCCTGATCGGTTCCAACGGCGCGGGCAAATCCACGCTGCTGATGTCGATCTTCGGCCAGCCACGCGCCGAGTCGGGGCAGATTCTGTACAACGGCGTGGACATTACCCACAAGTCGTCCCACTACATCGCCTCCAACGGCATTGCGCAGTCGCCGGAAGGGCGGCGGGTGTTCCCTGATATGACCGTCGAGGAAAACCTGCTGATGGGCACCATCCCCATCGGTGACAAGTACGCCCAGGAAGACATGCAGCGCATGTTTGAGCTGTTCCCCAGGCTCAAGGAGCGGCGCACCCAGCGGGCCATGACCATGTCCGGTGGCGAACAGCAAATGCTCGCCATCGCACGTGCGCTGATGAGTCGGCCCAAGCTGTTGCTGCTGGACGAGCCAAGCCTGGGCCTGGCGCCGATTGTGGTGAAGCAGATCTTCGCGACCCTGCGCGAGCTGGCGGCCACTGGGATGACCATCTTCCTGGTGGAACAGAACGCCAACCATGCGCTGCGCTTGTCGGACCGGGCGTATGTGATGGTCAACGGCGAGATTCGTCTTACAGGCACGGGTAAAGAGTTGTTGGTGAACGAGGAAGTGCGCAACGCCTACCTGGGCGGGCACTGATCTCAAATTTGACGCAAGCCCCCTGTGGGAGCGGGCTTGCTCGCGAAAGCGGTGTGTCAGTCAGTACATCTGAAACTGACTCACCGCATTCGCGAGCAAGTCGAATCGTCGCACCGCCGCTCCCACATTTGTTTTTCGGTGTTCACAAGGCCGATTCCAAATTGTGGAAAACAAATCCAGCCTCCCTCCAAAGCGCGACATATAGCCGCCGCAAATCCCTGTTTTGTCACAGTTTTGACTTGTCCCCACCTACTGTGGAACCGGCTGTGGGTAACGTGGTAGTACTTGGCTGAACACCTTTAAAACCGTGGCTTACAGACTTGTGATCGTTTTTTGATCAGGGGTTTTTTCGCGACCGGCCAAGGGGTTTGTCAACCTGTTTAAAGACACAGGTATATGACCGATTTATGTCCCCTCGGCCTGTGGATAAGTCTGTGATTAAACTCTGGAAAGACCGCCGCAGGGGCCGGAACGACTGGCCTGGAGCCATCGTTCTGATTTTTCCAGATTCAAGGGGCCTACATATGGCCCTGCCTAGGTCAAGCAAAAAACTTTCTAAAACCGCCTGAAAGCCCCGCATACAGCGGCTTGGGGCTTTTTGTACTTGCCCCCAAAGACTGTGGGCGCAGCTGTGGATAACCTGCGTGCACATAGCTGTAAGCCACGGTTCATAAGGCTTTTCGCGACATGGTTAAAAAGTGATCAGCTGTGAGTGAAGTTCTGCGCATAGCGGTTGCCGCAACGGCGGTGTACGGGCATTCTGCTGGCTGATTTTTTTCCCGATGCCCGCAAGGAGAACACCATGTCCAACACGCTGTTTATTACTGGCGCAACCTCAGGTTTCGGCGAAGCCTGCGCCCGACGTTTTGCCGAAGCCGGCTGGAAACTGGTGCTCACCGGCCGTCGTGCCGACCGCTTGAATGCGCTGGTCGAAGAGCTTTCCAAGCAAACCGAAGTACATGGCCTGGTGGTAGACGTGCGTGACCGCAAAGGCATGGAAGATGCCATCGCTAGCTTGCCGCCGTCGTTCGCCAAGCTGCGCGGGCTGATCAACAACGCCGGCCTGGCGGTGGGCACTGACCCAGCGCCCAAGTGCAGCCTCGACGATTGGGAAACCATGGTCGACACCAACATCAAGGGCCTGCTGACCACCACCAACCTGCTGCTGCCGCGTCTGATCGCCCACGGCCGTGGCGCGGGCATCATCAACCTGGGTTCCATCGCTGGTAACTACCCGTACCCAGGCAGCCACGTGTATGGCGGCTCCAAGGCGTTCGTGAAGCAGTTCTCGCTGAACCTGCGTTGCGACCTGCAAGGCACGGGTGTACGTGTGACCAACATCGAGCCAGGCCTGTGTGAGAGCGAGTTCTCGCTGGTGCGCTTTGGCGGCGACCAGGCGCGGTATGACGCGACCTATGCCGGTGCCGAGCCGATCCAGCCGCAGGACATTGCCGACACGATCTTCTGGGTCATGAACACCCCAGCGCATGTGAACATCAACCGCTTGGAACTGATGCCGGTGAGCCAGACTTGGGCTGGGTTTGCCATCGAGCGCGGCGCCAAAGCTTAAGACTGATCGCTCCTGTGGCGAGGGAGCTTGCTCCCGCTGGGGCGCGAAGCGGCCCTAAGATTTTGGGGCCGCTGCGCAGCCCAGCGGGAGCAAGCTCCCTCGCCACAATCAGCCAAAACAGGCCATAAGGTACACTCCCCTCCTGAAAACCCCTCCGCATCGTGCGGTTTTAAGGTTTTGACGGGAGGAAATGTGAGTAACCGAGGTGAGCAGGCCCTGCTCAAACAATCGACCATCCTGATGTTCGCCGTAGCGATCGCCGGGATTGTCACGGGTGTGATCTCTGGCGCCCAATCCATTCTGTTCGACGGCTTTTTCTCGCTGATCGCCACCGCCATCAAGGTGTTGATGCTGATCACGGCCAAGCTGATCGCCAAAAAAAGCAACGAGCGCTTCCAGTTCGGCTATTGGCACCTGGAGCCCATGGTGCTGCTGATCGAAGGCAGCTTCCTGCTGCTGATCGCCATCTATGCGTTTCTCAACGGGGTGTTCGGCATTATCAATGGCGGGCGCGAGATCGAGTTGGGACTGGTGATCATTTATGCGGCGGTGTTTACCGTCGTGGAGTTCGCCTACTTCTTCTACGTGCGCTATCGCAACCGCACGCTCAAGTCTTCGCTGATCCAGTTCGACAACATCAGCTGGCTGGTGGACGCCATGCTGTCGGTAGGCTTGCTGATCAGCTTCCTGGCGGCCTTGTTGCTCAAGTCCCAGGGTTATGGCGAGTGGGCGGTGTATGTCGACCCGCTGATTCTGATCCTGCTGGCCCTGAGCATGCTGGCGCCGGCGTTCAAGATCCTGCGCCCGGCGTTGCGTGAAGTGCTGGGGATTGCCCCGGACCAGTTGGACGACAAAGTGCGCGAAGTGATGGACGCGGCCCAGGCCAAACACGGTTTCGACGACTACGTGTCCTACGTGCAAAAGCACGGGCGGGCGCGGTTTATCGAGATTCATGTGGTGTTGCCGGCGGATTACCCGGTGGATAACGTCGCGACCCTGGACGGGCTGCGCGAAGAGATATCCACAGGGCTGGGCAAACCGGATGCGGCGCGGTGGCTGACCATCAGTTTTACGGGGGATCGCAAGTGGATTGCGTGAGGTCTGTTAGACCGAGGTGAGGCTATCGCAGCGATGCGGCGACCCGACAAGCCAGCTCCCACAGTTTTGACCGAGTACACGGTCGAATGTGGGAGCTGGCTTGCCTGCGATAGGGCCCTAAAGGTCAGCCCAGATGCTGGATCAGCCCCTGATAGCAAGTCGCCAAGTGATAAGGCGTAGTCGACGGCATATCCCACCGACTCACCACACCCTGGGCATCCAGGCATTCATTCCAGCCTTTCTCATGCAAGAAGTGCTGTTGCAGCGCCTGCAACTGACGCTGCAACACCGCCTCGCTGCCCGGCCGCAAGGTCAGCGCCCGCAGGTATTCCGCTTGGGCCCAGATGCGCTGGGTGCCATCGCGCACGCTGCCATCCAGCGCCAGCATGCCGCTGACCGCACCGCTCAACTTATCCACACCCATTTGCTCGGCGTAGGCAAATGCCCGCGTCAACGAGCCGTGCAAGGGCGTACCGCGCAGTACATCCGAAGATTCCAGCAGGAAAAACCACTCGAACTGATGCCCCGGCTCAAACCAGTTATCCACAGCACCCAACGGCTTTTCCATCATCACGCCGTGCTGGCGGTCGATGAAACGCTGCTGCATGGCCGTCGCCAATTCCAGCAGGGCCGCTTGTACACCGGCGTCTTCACGCACGGCGAGGGTGGCCAGGAAGCCTTCGGCCAGGTGCATCAACGGGTTTTGCAGCGGGCCGGACTTGAGGGATGACCAATTGCGCTCCAGCACGGCTTCGTAGAGGCCGTCGCCTGTGGCAAAGCGCAGTGCGACCACTTCCAGGGCGGCATTGAGCACCGACTCCACCAACGGCTCGCGCACTTTGGCCCAGTAGTGAGCGCAGGCGAAGATGATGAAGGCGTGGGTGTAGAGGTCTTTGCGCTTGTCCAGCGGCTGCCCGGCTGGGTCGATGCTGTAGAACCAGCCGCCGTGCTCGGCATCGTGGAAGTGCCGTTGCAGGGAACGGAACAGCGCCGCCGCACGTTCCTCGGCAAAGGCTGCACCGGGTTCGCCGATCAGGCTGGCGAACAGATATAACTGCCGGGCGCAGGCCATGGCGCGGTAGCGCTGTGGAGGCAATGGGCGGTGATCGGCGTCCAGCGCTTCATAGGGCAGCGCCAGGTCGGCATTCCAGCCCGGGCCTTGCCAGAGCGGCACGATCAGGCTGTGGAAGTGCGTGAGCACGGCGTTCAGGGCGGAGTTTGGAGCGGTGGGCATTGGCTGGCGTCGTCACGGCAGGGGTGTAGGCGCGCATGGTAGCAGGCTTGGGATCTGTGTTGTTTGTGCTGCCGTCTTCGCGAGCAAGCCCGCTCCCACAGTTTGACCGTATTCCAAGGATGTACTCGGTCAAACTGTGGGAGCGGGCTTGCTCGCGAAGAGGCCCTTGATAGCGCCGAAGATCAGCCTGCCAACAACCAAACCCCAGTCGCCGCCGAAGCCGCGCCCGCAACCCGCACCAACGGCGCCGCCGCAGCCGGCAGGAAACGCACCACGGCATACCCGGCCGCGTGCAAAACAGCCGTCGCACCGACAAACCCGGCCGCATACGCCCACGGGCTGGACATGTCCGGCAGCTCAAGGCCATGCGCCACACCGTGGAACAGCGCAAACAACGCCGTCGCCCCCACTGCTACAAAGAGTGGCGGACGCACCGCTAGCGCCACCGCCAAGCCCAGGGCCAGCACCGATGCAGCAATCCCACTTTCCATCGCCGGCAGTTGCATGCCTTCAAAACCCAGCACGCCGCCCATCAGCATGGTGCCGACGAAGGTGCACGGCAGGGCCCAGCGTGCGGCGCCTTTTTGTTGGGCGGCCCACAAACCCACGGCGACCATCGCCAGCAAGTGGTCGATGCCGCCCAGTGGATGGCTGATACCGGCCACCAGGCCATTGTCGCCATGGCCCGGGTGGGCAAAGGCCAGTGCCGGGGCCAACAACAGGGTGGCGGCGGTGAAGAGTTTTTTGAGACTCATGGTCAGGTTCCTTGTGGGTGGGTCAGGCGGCGGTCAGCAGGCCTTGGCGTTCGATAAAGGCGACGATCTCATCCAGGCCGACACCGGTTTTCTGGTTGCTGAACACAAAAGGTTTGCCGTTGCGCATGCGCGTTGTGTCGCTGTTCATCAACTCCAGCGAAGCCCCCACCAGCGGCGCGAGGTCGATCTTGTTGATCACCAGCAGGTCGGATTTGCAGATCCCCGGTCCGCCCTTGCGCGGCAGCTTGTCGCCGGCGGACACATCGATCACGTAGATGGTCAGGTCTGACAGCTCGGGGCTGAAGGTGGCCGACAGGTTGTCGCCGCCGGACTCCACCAGGATCAGGTCCAGGCCAGGGAAGCGGCGGTTCAATTGGTCCACCGCTTCGAGGTTGATCGAGGCGTCTTCGCGGATCGCGGTGTGCGGGCAGCCGCCGGTTTCCACGCCGATGATGCGTTCTGGCGCCAAGGCCTGGTTGCGCACCAGGAAGTCGGCGTCTTCGCGGGTGTAGATGTCGTTGGTGACCACGGCCAGGTTGTAGCGATCGCGCAGGGCCAGGCACAGGGCCAGGGTCAGGGCCGTCTTGCCGGAGCCCACTGGGCCGCCGATGCCGACGCGCAAAGGTTGTGTGTTCATATGCTTCTTCTCCTAGGAACGGAATAGGCGGCTGTACTGGCGCTCATGGGCCATGCACGCCAGGGACAGGCCAAACGCGGCGCTGCCAAAATGGTTGGGGTCGATGCGCGACGCCTCCTGCTGGGCCTGTTGCAGCAGCGGCAGCAGTTCGCTGGTCAGGCGCTGGGCGGCTTGCTGGCCCAGAGGCAGGGTTTTCATCAGCACTGCCAATTGGTTTTCCAGCCAACTCCATAGCCAGGCGGCGAGGGCGTCGTCGGGGCTGATGGCCCAGGCGCGAGCGGCCAGGGCCCAGCCCAGGGCGAGATGGGGTTTACTGCATTGCTCAAGGACTGCGCGGGCAGAGCTGTCCAATTCCGGCAAGCCATTGAGCAGTTGTTGCAGCGAATAGCCCATCTGCCGGCTCTCTTGGTACAGCTCGCGGGTCTCACGGCTGGCGCGGTGTTCTTCCCACAGCTGCGACAGGCGTTGCCAATCTTCATCGGCAGCGGCGCGGCAGTGGGCAAGCAGCAACGGCGCTTCGAAGCGGGCAAGGTTGAGCAGTAATTGATCACTGATCCAGCGGCGGGCCGTGGCTGCGTCGCTGACGCGACCATTCTCCACGGCCATTTCCAGGCCCTGGGAATAGCTGTAGCCGCCAATCGGCAATTGCGGACTGGCCAGACGCAGCAGCGCCCAGGCTGGGTTCATAGACGTACGCCGAACTGATGCAGCTTGGGCGGGTAGTTGAAGTCTTCGTCGCCATGGCGTGAATGATGATGGCCGCCGCCATAGGCGCCGTGTTCCGGTTGGAACGGCGCCTCGATGGTCTCGGTGGTGGCGCCCAACTGATCAAGCATGGCCTTGAGCACGTAGTCATCGAGCAGGCGCAGCCAGCCATCCCCGACCTGCAAGGCGACGTGGCGATTGCCCAGGTGATAGGCCGCGCGAGTCAGTTCGAAGGCGCTGCTGCAGGACACGTGCAGCAATTGTTCTGGGCGGGCGCAGACGCGTACGACACGTCCGTCCTCCGCCTGCAGGAATTCGCCATCGTGCAACGGCGGCTGGCCACGCTCCAGGAAAAGGCCGACGTCTTCACCGTCGGCACTGAAACAGCGCAGGCGGCTTTTGCTGCGGGCTTCAAAATTCAGCAGCAACTCGGCGGCCCAGAGGGCTTGGGGGGCGATTCGGCGGTGGATCACCAGCATCAGAAGGCTTCCAGCTATGAGCGAAGCAAGTGCTAGAGCAAGGGGCTTGCCAATCCTGGGGAAGAGTAGGAAATGCCTTACAGCCAAGGTGACGACGCCACTAAATAGGGCGTTGGTGAAACAAGTTCGCGCCTCAAGATGGTGCGCGGTTCCGTTCGTCGCACCCGCGGCGTGCGTTTTCGGATTAGTCCTACGAGGTCTCGGGACTTTCCGTTCATAACGTTACGTGCAGGAAAAGTAGGCTTTTCGCTGTGTTCAATTCACTGCGACGTTCATCATGATCAAGTCATTTTATTGGTTAGTCATTGTCAGCCTGTCTTTGGTTATTTCCTCGGCTTCGGCCACGCTGCAGCCGCGCCTTACGTTTGTCGAAACCCTGAAAGAGCCTGCGATTACCGATGTGATCGATAACGTGATCGATCGCGCCCATGAGTTGCTGGGCACCCCTTACAAGTGGGGGGGCAATTCCGTGGAGCAGGGCTTTGATTGCAGCAGTTTCCTGGTTTATCTGTTCAAGACCGAAGCCAATATTCACATCCCGCGTACCACGGCGGCGATGCACCGTTCCAAGGCCACCACCATTAAGCGCAGCGCGCTGAAACCGGGTGATGCGGTGTTTTTCAAGGGCAATGGGCGCGGCCAGGTCAGTCACGTGGGCCTGTATATCGGCGAGGGCAAATTTATTCATTCGCCGCGCACCGGAAAAAATATCCGTATCGATTCGTTGAGCAACCGCTATTGGAATAAAAACTACACCACGGCCAAGCGCTTTCACTCTGCGGGCTGACCGGGTTATTCGGTGCTGCCCAGGCCTTGCCAGTGCTTGAGGCCAATAAAGATAAAGCGCAATTGCTGGGTGATTTTTGCCTGGGGCGTGAGGTGGGCGGGTAAGGCCTGGGCCGGCGGGTCGATGATGTCGGGGAGGGTGGCGAACACGCTTTTGACGATCAAGTCGGCCATCACGTGCAAGCCTTCGGCGTCCAGGTGTTGCAGCTTGGGCATCAGCGTAAGGTCCGCCGCCAGGTCGCGGGTGATGTCTTCACGCAAGGCGCCGATGGCTTGGCGCACGGCCAGGCAGCCGCCATATTGCTCGCGGGCCAGGAACAGGAATTGGGAACGGTTGGCCGAGACCACATCCAGGAATATCCGCACAGAGGCATCGATGATGCCGCCCATCACGAATTCGTTGTGGCGCACCAGGCGGATCGTGGCGCGGAAGGTCTGGCCGACTTCACTGACCAAAACCAGCCCCAGTTGGTCCATATCGGCGAAATGGCGATAAAAACCGGTGGGTACAATACCGGCCGTCTTGGCCACTTCCCGCAGGCTGAGGCTACCAAACCCACGGCCACATTCCATCAGATGGCGGGCTGCGTCCATCAAGGCGAGGCGGGTCTGTTGCTTCTGTTCGGCGCGGGGCAGCATCGGCGGGCGGGCTTAGTCGACAAGTACAGCGATGCACTCTAGCAAAACAGCTCAGTCGGCGTCGAACTTGGCGGGGGAAGGGCGTGATGCGGTCTACAGCAAAGCAAAAGCCCGATCGACAGATCGGGCTTTTTTATCGGCCTCCACAGGCTTAGCTCTGGGCTTGCTGTTGTTCTTTCAGACGGTCGGAACCATCTTCAGCGACCAGGTTGCCACGCAGACGGTCGGAGCCATCTTCAGCAACGGTGTTGCCACGCAGGCGGTCGGAACCATCTTCAGCAACGGTGTTGCCACGCAGGCGGTCGGAACCATCTTCAGCAACGGTGTTGCCACGCAGACGGTCGGAACCATCTTCGGCAACGGTGTTGCCACGCAGGCGGTCGGAGCCATTTTCAGCAACAGCGCCTTTGGCGTAGTCACGGTTTTCTTCTTCTTGCGAACCGCTGCGGGCCAGGGTTTGGCTGGACTGTACGGCTTGCGCTTTATTCTGTGGGGTCGCTTGTTCGGCGGCTGGCAGGGCAAAAGCGCTGGAAGCCAGGACAGACAAGAGGACGGTAGCGAGTATTTGGCGTTTCATGATTGTTGCTCCTTGGGAGGGCGATAAAGTGGGTACAGGGCTAATGCTACTCTCGATAAGTCGATATAAAAGTTCATAAATACAATGGTAATAATCAACGGAATTGATTGTTCGCCGCAGAGGCTCTAGCCCGCACCTCTCAAGCCCGCGGTTTTGCACTGTGGTGGGTATTTTCGACACGGGTATGGGTAACAATGGTGCGCCGTTGATGATCGAAATCTGTCGAGATGGTCAGGAAAGGTGGTTTTTACGGTTAAATCGGAAGCCGGGTTAAACCCCTGGGCGGTTTGCCAGTCGTACCCTTATGGGCTGTAGTTCAGCCAGTAGTCGTATTCAGGAGTCCTGTGCAATGACGCGCACTCGTAAAATCGTCGCTTGGAGCTGCGCCAGCTTCGTTCTATTAATCGCCGTGGTGGTGTTGCTGTTGGTGTTTTTCGATTGGAACCGCATCAAACCGCAGATCAATGCCAAGGTTTCCGAAGAGTTGCATCGCCCGTTTGCCATCAACGGCAACCTGGCAGTGGCATGGGCGCGCGAGCCCGATGAAGGCGGCTGGCGGGCCTGGGTGCCATGGCCCCATGTGATTGCCGAAGACCTGACCTTGGGTAACCCCGACTGGTCGAAAGCCCCGCAAATGGTCACCCTCAAGAAGGTGGAACTGCGTATCTCGCCCCTGGCCCTGCTGGTGCAGCGTGTGGTGATCCCGCGTATCGACCTCACCGAACCGAGCGCGCAACTGCAGCGCCTGGCCGACGGCCGCGCCAACTGGACGTTCAAATTCGATCCCAAAGACCCCAACGCCGAGCCTTCCAGCTGGGTGGTGGACATCGGCGCCATTGGCTTTGACAAAGGCCACGTCACCCTTGACGACCAGACCCTCAAGACCCAACTGGACGTGATCATCGACCCACTGGGCAAGCCGATTCCCTTCGGTGAGATCGTCGGCGATGCCGATGCCAAGAAGGCCCTGGAAAAAGGCTCGAAGCCCCAGGACTATGCGTTCGGCCTCAAGGTCAAAGGCCAATACCACGGCCAGAAACTCGATGGCACCGGCAAGATTGGTGGCCTGCTGGCCCTGCAGGACGCCGCCAAGCCGTTTCCGTTGCAAGCCCAGGTCAAGATCGCCGACACCAGCATCGCCCTGGCGGGCACCCTCACTGATCCACTCAACTTGGGTGCCCTCGACCTGCGCCTGAAACTCGCAGGATCAAGCCTGGGCAACCTGTACCCGCTCACCGGCGTAACCTTGCCGGATTCGCCTGCGTACTCCACCGACGGCCATCTGATCGCCAAGCTGCACGAACCCACCGGTGCGTCGTTCAGCTATGAAAACTTCAACGGCAAGATCGGCAACAGTGATATCCATGGCAACCTGGGCTACGTCGCCAGCCAGCCACGGCCCAAACTCACCGGTGCGCTGGTCTCCAACCAACTGCTGATGACCGACCTTGCCCCGCTGATCGGTGCCGACTCCAACGCCAAGCAAAAGGCCCGTGGCGGCGAAAGCAAGCAACCGGCGACCAAGGTATTACCGGTGGAAGAGTTCCGCACCGAACGCTGGCGCGACATGGACGCCGATGTGGAATTCACCGGCAAGCGCATCGTGCACAGTGCCGAGCTGCCCTTCACCGATCTCTACACCCACTTGGTACTCAACGACGGTGAACTGAGCTTGGAACCCCTGCGTTTTGGTGTCGCCGGCGGCAAGCTGGACGCGCAGATTCGCCTGAACGGCCGCACCACCCCGATGGAAGGCCGCGCCAAACTGACTGCGCGCAACTTCAAGCTCAAGCAGTTGTTTCCTACCTTCGAACCGATGAAAACCAGCTTCGGCGAGCTCAACGGCGATGCGGATATTTCCGGGCGCGGCAACTCCGTGGCAGCGTTGCTGGGCACGTCCAACGGTGATCTGAAAATGCTGATCAACGACGGCGCCATCAGCCGCAGCCTGATGGAAATCGCCGGACTCAACGTGGGTAACTATGTGGTCGGCCGCTTGTTTGGCGACAAGGAAGTGAAGATCAACTGCGCAGCCGCCAACTTTGGCATCAAGACGGGCCTGGCGACCACGCGCTTGTTTGTGTTCGATACCGAGAACGCCATCATCTATATCGATGGTACGGCGAACATGGCCACGGAGCAGTTGGACCTGACCATCACGCCCGAATCGAAGGGTTTTCGCTTGTTCTCCCTGCGTTCACCGTTGTACGTCAACGGGCCGTTCATCAAGCCCAATGCCGGGGTCAAAGCAATTCCACTGGCATTGCGCGGTGCGGGGATGGTGGCGTTGGGTGTGATTGCCGGGCCTGCTGCTGGCCTGCTTGCGTTGGTCGCGCCAAGCGGTGGCGAGCCCAATGAATGCGCGCCACTGCTGCAACAGATGAAGGAAGGCAAGGCCCCGAAAACCGTGAAGGGCTAACTGGACTAAACGCAGGAGCAAATGTGGGAGGGAGCAAGCCCCCTCCCACATTAGTTTTGCAGTGTTGCTGGATTACAGGCTTTCCAAAATGTCCGCCATGTCATCTGCGTGCTCTTCTTCCTGAGCCAGGATCTCTTCGAAGAGGCGACGGGTAGTCGGGTCTTTGTCACCGATGTACTGGATGATTTCGCGATAGCTGTCTACCGCGATCCGCTCGGCGACCAAGTCTTCATAGACCATTTCCTTGAGGTCTTTGCCCGCCACGTATTGAGCGTGGGAGTTCTTGGTCAGCAGGTCCGGGTTGAACTCCGGCTCACCGCCCAATTGCACGATGCGCTCGGCGAGCTTGTCGGCGTGCTCGGCCTCTTGGGTGGCATGTTCAAGGAATTCGTCGGCGGCGACCGAGGCCTTGATACCACTGGCCATGAAGTAGTGACGCTTGTAGCGCAGCACGCAGACCAACTCGGTGGCCAGCGATGCGTTGAGCAAGCGGATGATTTCTTCGCGGTCGGCGTCGTAGCCTTCGGTCACGGCGCCATTTTCGACGTTTTGACGGGCGCGGCTGCGCAGGGTGGCAACGTCTGTCAGGTGTGCTTCAGTCATCTCAATCTCCTGGTACTAATCCGGTTTTGCGCCACGCTCTGCCGGCGTGATCGCTCCCAGTTGTGAGTGGCGCGTCACGCAAAAAGTTTTATCGGATGTATGTCACAACCCCGTCGCGGGACTCGGCTAGCCTCCAAGTATCCGTTTTGATCGAGGACGTTCGGCCCATGCCGCAGTCGTTAGCCACGCGTTATCCCCTGGTGCTGGTGCCCGGCATGCTCGGCTTTGTGCGCCTGGGGTTTTTCCCCTATTGGTACGGCATCGTGCCGGCACTGCGGGCGGGCGGGGCGCAGGTGTTCCCCGTGCAAGTGGCACCGCTGGACTCCAGCGAGGTGCGTGGCGAGCAATTGCTGGTGCAAATCGAGCAGATTCGCCGCGACACCGGTGTCGACAAGGTCAACCTGATCGGCCACAGCCAAGGCTCACTGACGGCGCGCTACGCGGCGGCCAAACGCCCGGAGTGGGTGGCGTCGGTGACCTCGGTGGCCGGGCCCAACCATGGCTCGGAGCTGGCGGACCATATTCACCTCAACTTCCCCATCGATGGCGTGAAAGGGCGGCTCATGAGCGCGCTGTTCCATCTGGTCGCCTGGGTGATGGGCGTGCTGGAGACCGGCTATCGCGGGCCGCGCTTCAAGGCGGATTTGCAGGCTTCGCACCATTCCCTGACCAGTGCGGGGGTGGCGCTGTTCAATCGCGAATATCCCCAGGGTTTGCCCCAGGTGTGGGGCGGGCAGGGCGATGCAGAGGTCAACGGGGTGCGCTATTACTCGTGGTCCGGCACCTTGCAGCCGGGCATCACCGATCGGGGTCGCAACCTGTTCGATGGCACGAACCGCAGCTGTCGCCTGTTTGCCCGCAGTTTTGTACGGGAAAAAGGCCAGTGCGACGGCATGGTCGGGCGCTACAGCTCGCACCTTGGCGTGGTGATCGGTGATGACTACGCTCTGGACCACTTCGATATCGTCAACCAATCGATGGGATTAGTCGGCAAGGGCGCCGAGCCGATTCGGTTGTTTGTGGAGCATGCGCAAAGGCTAAAGGCGGCAGGAGTCTAATGTGGGAGGGGGCTTGCTCCCGATAGCAGGGTGTCAGTCACTGGATATGTGGCTGATACACCGCTATCGGGAGCAAGCCCCCTCCCACATTTAGACCGTGCGCACCGGCGTGGTCCACCGCTCCGACAGAATCACCCCACCCAACGTCAGCAATCCACCGACCAAGTGATACAGCGCCAACTCTTCCTTCAACACCACCGCCGCAATCAACGCCGTAATCAACGGCAGCAAATTGAAAAACAGCGTGGTCCGGCTCGGGCCCAAGGTCTTCACCGAATGCATCCACGCCAATGGCGCCAGCATCGACGCCAACAGGCACGCATACAGCACCAACGGGATATTCGCCCAGCCAAGGCCAGATTTTGCCGAGAACAGGTACAGCGGAAACAGCACCACCACCGCCACTAGCACCTGCAAGTACAGAAGCACCAAAGGCGGCAGGCGCAGCTGCCACTTTTTCAGCAAGGTGCTGTAGACCGCGTAGGCCAAGGTCGCAATCAGCATCATGCCGTCGCCCAGGTTCACCCCGTGTTGCAGCAACGCGCCGAGGCTGCCCGACGACACCACCACCACCACACCGGCAAACGACAGCACCGCACCGGTGAGCGCGCCGTAGGTGAGGCGCTGGCCCAGGCTGATGATCGCCGCCGTCAGTGCCATCAATGGCATCAGCGACAGGATGATGCCCATGTTGGTCGCCGAGGTCAGCGATGCGGCGTAGTAGGCCAAACTCTGGTACACCGCCATGCCGAGCACGCCAAGGATGACGATCTTGCCCAGGTTCGGGCGGATCAGCGCCCAATGGGCGATCACCGGTTTGATCATGAAGGGCGTAAACAGCAGCGCGGCCAGCGACCAGCGGTAAAAACCGATCTCGGCGGGAAAGATCGCACCCACGGCCAGCTTGTTGACCACGGTATTGCCGGCCCAGATAAAAATGGCCAGCAGGGGGTAAGCGTATTGCATCGCAAGGAACCAGGTGTGTTGATGAGGCCGGATTATCCCTTGTCTGGATCGAAGCCTATACTGCGATCCAGACAAACGACCGTTGCATCCAGACAATATGGCCAAGCACAACGTACGCCTGCAGGATTTCCGCCGGCTGCCCAGCCCGGTGTACTTTCGTTATTCGGATTTTGCCCCGGACACCGAGTGCACACCGCACCAGCACGCCTGGGGCTAGCTGGATTATTCCGCCAGCGGCGTGATGCGCATGGAAGTGGCCGGCAACCGCTTTATGTCACCGCCGCAATACGCGGTGTGGGTGCCGCCCCATACCGAGCACAGCTCCTACAATGCCGAGGCGATTGTCTATCACTCGGTGGGCCTGGCCCCGGAACTCTGCGCGCAGCTGCCGCAACAGCCCTGCACCCTGGCCATCAGCGACATCCTCAAGGCCATCCTCAGCGACTTCGCCAAACGTGATGTGAATATCCCGCAGACTGAAGCCGACATCCGCCTGGCCCAGCTGCTGGTGGACCAGCTCAAGCAGGCGCCGATCCACGATGGTTTCCTGCCCTACGCTCAAAGCCCAGGATTACTGGGTGTATTGGAAGGCATGCAGGTCGACCCGGCCGACAACCGCCCGTTGGCCCAGTGGGCCGAGCACGTGCACGTCAGCGAGCGCACCCTGGCCCGCCAATTTGTGCGGGAGTTGGGCATGAGCTTCGGCGAATGGCGCCAGCGCTTGCGCTACCTCGCGGCCATTGAGGCCCTGGACAGTGACCACAGCGTGCAACATGTGGCTTTCGACCTGGGCTACAGCACCGCCTCGGCCTTTATCGCCATGTTCCAACGCCACGCCGGTTGCACCCCGGAGCAGTACCGTCGGTCGAATATCCGCCCACGGTGAAGATGTAACAGGCTTTGACTACACTGCTGTACAGGCCGTGCCCCTCGGCGCGGTAACCGGGAGAAAACTCCATGAAGATGTTGCGAATTCCGCTGTTGATGATGGGCCTGCTGCTGTGTTCCCAAGGCTTCGCTGCCACCGCCCAGCAAAACAAAATGACCACGTGCAATGCCGAAGCCACCACCAAGACGCTCAAGGGCGACGACCGCAAGGCGTTCATGAAAACCTGTCTGTCGGCCCCGGCGGCTAACGACGCCAAGACCCTTACGCCGCAGCAGCAGAAGATGAAAGACTGCAATGCTTCGGCGAAAACCAAGGCGTTGACGGGCGATGCGCGCAAGACCTTTATGAGCACTTGCCTCAAAGGCAGCTGATTCACGCAGATCCCCTGTGGGAGCGGCGGTGCGACGACTCGACTTGCTCGCGAAAGCGGTGGGTCAGTCAACAAAGCTGGCGACTGATACACCGTATTCGCGAGCAAGCCCGCTCCCACACTGACGGTGTTCACAATTTTCAGAACTCTCGCTTGATTCCCTCAAGGCTGGCAGACTGCCCATCCTTTAACGCCGTTCGTTTTGAGGCTGTATGCCAACGTTTTCTCAGCGTCATGTGTTGTTGCTGGCCAGCTACATCATCATTTTCGGCGGACTGCTGCTGGTACTGCCGCTCAAATTGCTGCCCAGCCTATTAGCGGGCCTGTTGGTGTATGAGCTGGTCAACATGCTCACCCCCCAACTGCAACGGCTGATCGAAGGTCGGCGTGCGCGCTGGTTGGCGGTGGCGTTGCTCGGCACCTTGATCGTCAGTGTGCTGACGCTGATCTTCGCCGGCGCCATCAGCTTTTTGCTCCACGAAGCAGAAAACCCAGGGGCGTCCCTCGACAAATTCATGGGCGTAGTTGACCGTGCACGCGGCCAGTTGCCGCCGTTTATCGACGCCTATTTGCCCGCCAGCGCCGCCGAGTTCCGTGTGGCCATCGGCGACTGGATGAGCAAGCACCTGAGCGAACTGCAGCTAGTCGGCAAAGACGCCGCCCACATGTTCGTCACCCTGCTGATCGGCATGGTGCTCGGCGCCATCATCGCCCTGCAACGCGTGCCCGACCTGACCAAGCGCAAACCCCTGGCCGCCGCGCTGTTCGACCGCCTGCACCTGCTGGTCCAGGCGTTTCGCAATATCGTCTTCGCGCAAATCAAGATCGCCGCGCTCAACACTGCCTTCACTGCCGTGTTCCTGGCTGTGGTGCTGCCGTTGTGCGGGATTCACCTGCCGCTGACCAAGACCCTGATCGTGCTGACCTTCCTGCTGGGCCTGCTGCCGGTGATCGGCAACCTGATGTCCAACACGCTGATCACCATCGTCGCGCTGTCGTTGTCGATCTGGGTGGCGGTGGCGGCGCTGGGGTATTTGATTGTTATCCACAAGGTCGAGTACTTCCTCAACGCGCGGATTGTGGGCGGGCAGATCAGTGCCAAGTCGTGGGAGTTGTTGTTGGCGATGCTGGTGTTTGAGGCTGCATTCGGGCTGCCCGGTGTGGTGGCGGGGCCGATTTATTATGCGTATCTCAAGAGTGAGTTGAAGTTGGGCGGGATGGTTTAGGCCTTGTGTTGGCTGGGCTGGCCTCTTCGCGAGCAAGCCCGCTCCCACATTTACTGTGTTTACATATTTAGACTTGTGAACACAGTCAGTGTGGGAGCGGGCTTGCTCGCGAAGGGCGCGCCGCGGTCTTTCAGCTAAAACTCAGTAGCCGTACCGCTTACTGGCCTCAATCGCCAGACCACTGCCGATACTGCCAAAGATATTGCCTTCCACATGCCGCGCATTCGGCAGCATCGCCGAGATGCTGTGGCGCAGGGCCGGAATCCCGCTGGAACCGCCGGTAAAGAACACCGTGTCCACCTGCGCCACGCTCACCGAGGCGTCGTTGAGCAGCTGCGTCACGCTGCCGCGCACACGCTCCAGCAAACTGTCGATGGACGACTCGAACAGCGTCCGGCTCAGGTCCACACTCAAGCCTGCCTCGATACGGTCCAGCGCCACATGGCGACTGTCATCGTGGGTCAGCTGGATCTTGGTTTCTTCCACTTCCATCGCCAACCAGTGCCCGGCGCGTTCTTCGATCAACTTGAACAGACGGTCGATGCCGCCGGTGTCTTCGATGTCGTAGCGCATGCTGCCCAGGGCCAACTGGGACTTTTGCGAGTACACCGAGTTGATGGTGTGCCAGGTGGCCAGGTTCATGTGGTGGCTGGTGGGCATGTAGGCGCCGCTTTTCATGCGGCTGCCGTAGCCGAACAGCGGCATCATGCCGTTCAACGAGAGCTGCTTGTCGAAGTCGGTCCCGCCGATGTGCACGCCGCCAGTGGCGAGGATGTCGCTCTGGCGGTTGTCGTTGTGGCGGCGATCCGGCGACAGGCGCACCAGGGAGAAGTCGGACGTACCACCGCCGATGTCGACGATCAGTACCAGCTCTTCCTTCTGGATGGTGGACTCGTAGTCGAACGCGGCCGCAATCGGCTCGTACTGGAACGAGATGTCCTTGAAGCCGATCTTGCGCGCTACATCGACCAGGGTGTTTTCGGCTTCCTGGTCGGCCATCGGGTCGTCATCGACGAAAAACACCGGGCGGCCCAGCACCACTTCTTCGAACTCGCGGCCGGCGTTGGCTTCGGCGCGGCTCTTGAGCTGGCCGATAAACAGCGCCAACAGGTCGGTGAACGGCATCGCCGTACCCAATACGCTGGTGTCGTGCTTGATCAGCTTGGAACCCAGCAGGCTCTTGAGCGAGCGCATCAGCCGGCCTTCGTAGTTTTCCAGGTACTCGTGCAGCGCCAGGCGACCGTACACCGGGCGGCGCTCCTCGAAGTTGAAGAACACCACCGACGGCAGCGTGATCTTGTCGTCCTCCAGCGCAATAAGCGTCTCCTCGCCGGGGCGGATCCAGCCGACGGTGGAGTTGGACGTGCCAAAGTCAATGCCGCAGGCACGGGCTGGGGATGGGTTTTCCATGACAATCAGGTTCCGGTTGAAAAACGGCCGCGCAGTGTATGCCAGTCGAGGGCGGATGCGTAGGCCGACCATCTGTTAAATCTTGCTTGAAACCTGGCGATTCGCCCCCACATCAGCTGCATACGGCAAGCGCCGATAACACTTTGACGCACCCCCAGGCCACAAGACTCAACAGGTGCAAACCACCGCACGTTGTGCCCCGGGCTGTGCGATCTCGATTAAGGATGGTGAACCGCCGATGGATTTCAAAGACTACTACAAGATATTGGGCGTAGAGCCGACGGCCGACGACAAGGAAATCAAGGCGGCCTATCGCAAGCTCGCGCGCAAATATCACCCCGATGTGAGCAAGGAAAAAGACGCCGAAGCCAAGTTCAAGGACGCGTCCGAAGCCTACGAGGCGCTCAAAAGCGCCGACAAACGCGCCGAGTACGACGAACTGCGCAAATACGGCCAGCATGGCCAACCGTTCCAGGGCCCACCGGGCTGGCAGAGCCGTGGCGGCTTTGGCGGTGGCGGCGGCGGCGGTGAGGACTTCTCGGACTTTTTCAGTTCGATCTTCGGCTCCCGTGGCGATGCTTTTGGTGGTGGCCAGCGCCGTCCGACCGGGCGCAAGGGCCAGGACGTGGAGTTGCAACTGACGGTGTCGCTTGAAGAGACACTGTCCACCGAGTCCAAGCAGATCAGCTTCCAGGTGCCGCAGTACGACGCCTCGGGCCGACATGTGAGCAACACCACCAAGAGCCTGAACGTGAAGATCCCCGCCGGCGTGGCCGACGGCGAGCGCATCCGCCTCAAAGGCCAGGGTGCACCGGGCATTGGCGGTGGGGCCAATGGCGACCTGTACCTGATCATCAAGTTTGCGCCGCATCCGAAATTCGAAGTGGATGGCGAAAACCTGATCATCAACCTGCCGCTGGCGCCATGGGAACTGGCACTGGGCGCAGAAGTGGCCGTACCGACCCTGACCGGCAAGATCAACCTCAAGGTGCCTGCCGGCAGCCAGAACGGCCAGCGCATGCGTGCCAAGGGCCATGGCTTGTTGAACAAGGCCGGGGAGCGCGGTTTCCTGTACATCCAGCTCAAGGCCGTGATGCCCAAGCAGGCTGACGACGAAACCATCGCCCTGTGGCAGGAACTGGCGAAAAAGGCCGCGTTCAACCCACGTGAGCAGTTCTGAAAATAGCACCCACGCGCTAACTATCTAGCGCGGCTCAAAGAGTCGGCCATGATGTGCTGATGCTCCCTTTAACAGGAGCAACATCATGGCCGATCTTCCGTCCGCCACCCCGGCGGCGACCCTCAGTATCCACCGCGATTATCTCGAACGCTCCAGCCCGCCCTGGCTCGTCGGCACCACTTCGGCCCGTCGAGAGCACCTCAAGGCCGCGCCCGTGCAGCCCCCGGATTGGTATCTGCGCGCCACACCGCAGCAGCAAAAAACGCTGAACGACACATACACCGCCAGCTTCACCGCCCAGTCCGCCCTGGACAAGGCCTTCGCGACCCTGCAAGACATCGACAGCTTTGCCGAGCCCCTGCTGGTCAAGGCGTTGAGCGAGCAGTTCAATGTGCAGTTGGACGTGCACAAGACCATCTTGCAGCTGCGCACCGAAGTCGAAGTGCGGCAGCCGGCTTATACCTTACGCACGTTCGATATCGTGCGCCTGCCGCTGCTGCAAGCGGCGCTGCATAACTTTGAAGAGTGGGAATGCAAGGCCGGGGCGTTTCATGCGTCGTCCGGTTTTGTGGTCGCCACCGCACAAGGTGATGCCTACGAGAAGGTCAGCACCACGCTGACGGTCGTGCAGTTCACCGGCTTGTGCCGTTCGCTGGATATCGGCGCGCAGTATCAACGCTACCTCAAGGCCTTCATGTACCCCGAGGACTCAACGGCCGAGCAGGCGTTGCGCCATAAGTTCAGCGCGGCCCGCAAGGCCGACCTGGCGGCGGCGGCGGAGCAGGCGCTGCTGACACAGGACATCGGGCCAGAGGATTACCAGATGATCACCTCGGTGATCAATGGCCAGAACCATCCCTGGATGGGCACGCGCCAAGTGTGGTTCCGCGACCTGGAGCTGATGCGAAAACGCCTCACCGGCTGCATGGCGTTTGTGATCTGCGAGAAGTACCACTACACCCGGGATCTGATTCTTTACATCCCCCACGATCCGCACCATCCCCTCAAGCGCGTCACGGCGGACGAGTTCCAGGCGATCTTCAAGCAACGCTTCACCGAGCGTGACGCCTCGACACCCGATGATGGCAGCCCGACGGCCTACCATCGGTTTTTCAGCCGGTTCGTGCGCTACGGCGACTTGCCTGGGTATTTCGATGAACTCACGGTAACCACCCCAGCGCCTGGGGCCACGCCGGGCCTCAAGCCTTATTCGCCGTTGCTGAACGATTTTCTGCGGGGGCTTAATCCGTTCTCGTTATTCGCGCCTGTGCTCGATGTGCCACCCGACCCGGCACCGATCAGGCGCCTGAACCCGACCCCGTACCTGGGCCCGAGCAGGATGAATCAAAAAGGCGTTGTCGGCTGGGAAGACAACCTCGACCTGTGGACCTACCTCTTCGACCAGCACCGCGACAAGCTGCTGGCCGACGCCCGCAGCCACGCGGTGCCCACCGCTGATGTAGATGCGCGGGTGCGCTCGGAAAAGTTCGCCAAACTGCTGGGCATCGGCATGCTGGCGTTGAACGTGGTGTCGATGTTCGTGCCGGTGCTGGGCGAAGTGATGATGGTGGTGATGGCCGGCCAACTGCTCTACGAGACCCTCGAAGGTTCGATCGAGTGGGCCGAAGGCGACCGCCGCGCAGCCAAGGCGCACTTGGTGGACGTGGCGGAAAACCTGGCGTTTATCGCGCTCATGGCAGTGGGTGGCAAAGTGTTGTCCAAGGTGATCGCGGCCAAGCCCACCCCGCAGATCGAAGGCCTGGCCCCTGTTACGTTGCCCAACGGCCAAACGCGTTTATGGAAGCCTGACCTGAGCGGCTACGAAAGCCCCGTGACCCTGCCGGCGAATGTCGTTCCCAACGCCCAGGGCCAGTACCTGTACCAGGGCAAGACCTATATTCGCCAGGCGGGCAAGTTCTATGAAAAAACCTTGGACCCTTCCCTGGGCCGCTGGCGCATCCAGCACCCCACCGACCCCAGCGCCTACCAGCCCGTCCTCAGCCACAATGGCGTCGGCGCCTGGCGCTATTCTCTGGAGCGCCCGCAGGACTGGGATCGCCTCACGTTGATGCAGCGCCTGGGGCCCATGGCCCAAGGTTTCACCGATGAGCAACTGTTGAACATGGCCGACATCAGCGGCGTCAGTGATGATGCCCTGCGCAAGATGCACGTGGACAACGCCGCGCCGCCGCCGGAACTGGCCGATACCCTGCGCCTGTTCAGGGCGGATCAGGATGTGGCCCAGGTGCTCGAACAAGTCAGCAGCGGCCGGGCCGTGGACGGTCGCTACCTGTATACCCTGGCGCTCGTCACCGAAATGCCGCGCTGGCCCGCCGGCCGTGTGTTGGAAGTGTTCGATGGCCCGGGGTTCACCGGCAACTCACAGCGCTACGGCGTCGAACGCCTGTACCCCGGCGCCCCGCGCAAACCGAGGATTCGCATCACCCGTGCCGATGTGGTGACCAGCCAGTTGCCGGCCCATATCCTGGCCGCGCTGGATGAGTCGGAGATCGTCGGCCTGCTCGGCGGTGAAGCGGCGCGGGTGCGCGAAAACCGCCCCCAGGAGCTGCGCACGCAATTGGCCGACTATGCCCGCACCCGCCAACCGGCGCTGTTCGACAGCCTCTACACCGGCACCGAACGGCCTGACCCCGCGGTGGCGAAATTGCAACGCCTGTACCCAGGCTTGAGTGAAGACGCCGCACAAAGCGTACTGGCCCACGCCGACCTCGACGAATTGGCGCGGTTTCACCGCAGCGGGCGAGTGCCATTGGGCATGGAAGAACTGGCGCGCTGGCATGTACGCCAGGGCCGCATGGGCCGCGCCTACGCCGGCCTGCACATGGAAAACCTGACCTCGGCCGACAGCAAGCGCCTGGCCCTGCACACCTTGGGCAAACTGCCGGGTTGGTCGGACGCATTGCGCCTTGAAGTGCGCGACGGCAACGTCAACGGCGCGCTGCTCGACAGCATCGGCAGCGAGACGGCGCAGCAGCGCAAGTACCTGGTCAAGCGCGGGCCGCAGTACCAGGCGTTTAATGAGCGCGGCGAGGCGCTCAACAGCCACGCGCGCTATGGCGACAACTTCTACGCCTCGCTGATGCATGCGCTGCCCGATGAAACCCGCCAGGCCCTGGGCCTGCCTCACGTAGGGCAAAGCCTGGACCTGCGCCGCGTGATCATCGACTACGCCGCTACACACCCACTGGAATCGACGCAGATAGTCGAAGACGCTCCGGCGCGGCAAGGCTGGTTCAAGCCGCCCCAGCGCATTGCACCGAACGTGCTGGGCTACCCGGCCAGTGGGCGCGGGGAGGGCGCGTGGCTGTTGTTGGCCAATCGGGCGCAGGCGCTCTATCCCGAGATGTCCGAAGCACAGGCCGAGGCGTTTGTGCGCAGTGAAGAACTCGGTCGAGGTCACGCAGGGGTTTTCACCCTGTTGGAAAACAGTCGCCGCGAATGGGAGCAGTTGCAAACCACACTGGAGACCTGGATGGCGGCGGAGTCGGACGATCCGTTCGCGGGCATGGTGCCGACACTGGACCCGCGACCGCGGATGGCGCAGGCACTCAAGCGCTGCTGGCAGCGGCGGTTGTTGAGTGAATTTCCACGCTACGACGAACTGGTCCTGGACGGCGATGTGGCGTTGCCGGCGCTGAACGCCGACTTTTCCCATGTGCGCACGTTGACCCTACGAGGCAGCCGGCTTATCTCGGGCAATGTCGGGCAAATGCTGGGCAATTTCCCCGGACTGCAAGGGGTGACGCTGGCGGGTGTCAGCAGTTCGCTGGAGCCGGTTCTCGGCGCACTTGAATCGCTTCCCGGGCTCAGCCGTTTGCATATCGAATCCTCCTCGGGGCTTCTGCAGGCCGAACAGCTTCAGCTGGAGCGGCTGACGCAGCTTCAAGAGCTGAATCTGGGCTTGTCGGGGAGGGCGATGCGTGCCCTGGATCTCAGCCGCATGCGCAAGCTGCGCAGCCTGACGCTGTCGGGTCTGGCGCAGTGGGCGTTTCCGTCCGGCGTGTTTGACCTGCCCGAGTTGCAGACCCTGGATTTGGGCCGGGCGAATATCAACGCGTTGCCGGCGCAACTGTTTGATCCGGCGAATGAACGCCTGTGGGCCGGGCTGTCGGTGAAATGGTCAAAGCTGTCGCGCGAGCACTTCAAGGCGGCGTTCAACTATGTGAAGAACTGGCCGGCGCACCTGCTCTATGAGGAGGAAATGGTCAGGGACTACTGTACTGGACGTTTCTATGAGCACCTCGGCCGGCCGGTGAGCATCGACTTCGGACAAGACGTCTACATGAGGAATGCGTTTTTTACCCGCTGGCCGAGCGCCCAGGCGCAGTTCAATGCCATGGAAGCACTGACGACAGAATACGGCGAACTGGCCGAGGGCCTCGACACCTGGGTGAGCCAGGCGGCCGAGCCCGTCGAGCAGCATAACCGCGCCATGCTCGCTACCGAGTTGCGCGGCACCTGGTACCGGGGCTTGTTTTCTCGGTATGAGGTGACGCATTTCCCGTCCCTGGAACTGTCGGCCCTCAACGTCAGCGAGTTGCCACGGCTGCCGGAGGAAGGCTTTGCCCATGTGACGCAGTTACGCGTGCAAAACTCGCAAGTGCCTGCGGCGCAGCTGAACGCGTTTATCCGCGGCTTCAAATTCCTGCGCACGCTGGACGCGAACGGCTGCGGCCTGACGCAATGGACCGTGGCGCCCGGCGAGTGGCCACAACTGCGCAAACTGGACCTGGGCAACAACCCACTGGTTGAGCTGGATGTCAGCGGCCTCAGCCAGCTCCAGGCAGTGAACCTGCGCGGCAGCGCGTTACCCACCTGGCCAACCGGGGCAGAGCAATTGCCTGAGCTTGAGTGGCTCGACTTGCGTAATACACGCCTCACCGAACTGCCGGACACCGTCCTGGCCCACGACCGCATCCTGCTCGACACCCAGTTGTCTGGCGTACCGCTGACGCCTGAGGCGCAATCGGCCCTGGCCACGGCGCGCCATCGCATCGAGCATCGCCTGGGCCTCTCCCAAGGCACGTTGAGTGTGTTCGAGCAGCGGCCGGTGGGCGATGGGTTCCCGCCGGTTGAAAGCGGCAGCAGCCTTACCGAGTTGCTGGTGCCCTTGCCGGCGCCGGTCGACGACGCGCTGCCGCTGGTGCAGCAACTGCAACAGCTGCACCCAACGCTGGGTGACGAGGGCGCCGGGCAATGGCTCGAACGCTTGCGCAGCGAAGGCCTGACTGACCCGCAAATACGTGAGCGCATCAGCGCCTGGGAGCAGGCAGCGGATGGGCTGACCCGGCGCCTCAATGGCTGGGTATTCACACGTCGGTTCAGCCTGGGGCCCGACATGCTGGTGACCGCCAACACGCGGCAGTTGGCCGCCGAGACCATCCTCGCCCGCTGGCGCGATGGCGTTGCCGGGGTGTCAGCAGACGCTGGGCGCGAGCTGAGCTTCTATGGCATGACCCTGGGTGAACTGCCGGAGCTTGGGGTGACGCTGGAGTCCATCGGCACCCTGAACCTGAACGGCGTGCAGATTTCCGCGCAAGGCTCCAACGCTTTCCTCAGGGCCTTCCCCAAGGTGCAGACTCTGGTGCTGAGCAGCAACCCCTTGGCGACCCTGCCGGATGCCTTGGCCGGTTTGACGCACCTGACCCGGCTGGAGTTGTCGGCGGTCGGCATCAATGATGCTGAGCACTTGTACGCCACACTGGTGCGCCTTGAGCAGTTGCAATACCTGGACCTGAGCTACTGCGACCTGGGCAGTTTCCGGGTCGATCAATTCGACCGGCTGCACACCCTGAACCTGAGCAACAACGAACTGACTGAATGGCCCCAAGGCGCACTCACCGCGCCAGCTTTGCGCAGGCTGGACCTGAGCAGCAACGGGCTGGAGTCGATCCCGCCCGGGGCGCTGGAAGGCGCGCACGATACCCTGATGGCCGGCGTCGACCTGTCGGACAATTTCCATTTTTCGATGGACGATCTGAACCGCTTGCAGGCGTATGCGCTGCGCACCGGCCGCGATCGCGCGCTGGGTTTGAGCCCGGTAGATATCCACGAGATGATCGACGCACTGGAGAGCCCGTCCAACGATGACTTCAGCACGAACGGCGACGAGGACGACGATGGGCTGCCCGTGCAACCTTTCCAGCCCGACGAGCAACTGGGAGCGCCAAGGGTGACGGCCGATGACCTCAGCCCCTGGACCGAGCGTTTGTCGCAGACTGAACAGACGCACAACACTGCGCTTTGGAACCGTCTGGCAGAGGAGGACGACAGTGCAGCGCTGTTCAACCTGTTGGCGGCGGTGCGTGATTCCCCGGACTACCAGAATTTTCGCACCTCGCTGACACAACGGGTCTGGCGCGTGATGGAGGCTGCGGGCCGCCGCGCCGACCTGCGCGAGGAGCTTTTCAGCCTGGCCAAGACCATCCCGACGTGCGTCGATGGCCGTATCCTGAGCTTCAGCCAACTGGAGATGCGGGTGTATGTCGCCAACGCTCTGGAAGGGGTCAATCCCACCGACCTCAGGCTCAAAGGCTCGGCGTTATTGGATTTGTCGCGCAAGCTGTTTCGCCTGGAGCAAGTCGAGGCGTTGGCGCGGGACAATACCGGTCGCCAGGCAGACCCGGCCGAGGTGCGCCTCAAGTACCTGATCGGTCTGCAAGACAAACTCGACTTGCCCGCCATCCCCCACGCCATGCGTTTCGACAAACCCATCACTGGCAAGGTGGCCACCGACGCGGCTGCGGCGATCAAGTCGAAGGAAAAAACCACCGCGTTTCATCAGAACCTGATCCTGCGAGACTTCTGGGTCGAGTACCTGCAAGAACGCTACCCCGAAGACTTCGCCGCACTGGAGCAACGCAGTAACGCGGCGCGCGAGGCGTTTGAAAACGACCACCCCGACTACACCGGCGAAGGCTACGCCGACGCGGCGGCGAAGCTGGCCGAGCGGTTGCAGAATGATGAAACCAACACCCGCATCGCGGTCTCGCAACGCGCAGAAACGGCGTTGCGCGACCCTGACCAGCCAGGCACCTCTGCCGAGCTGATGGGCACGCCTGAGCGTTGACAGGGAGGTTAACTATCTACCGATAACTCGCCCCATGGCCATGATGTATTGAGGCTCCTTTTCACCGGAGCCACATCATGCCTGCTACGCCTTCCTCCGAAACCCTGCCACCGGCCTTGCCCGGTGAGCAGGGGCAACATTATTCCTTTATCCGCCAGGTCATCCCGGACTGCCTGGTGCAGTCGTCTCCCGCGCGGCGCCTGGCGCTCAAGCAGACCGCGCCACAGGTGCCGGCCTGGTACGACGCCGCTTCACAAGCGTCCAAGGATCAACTCAATACCCTGTTGCAGGCGCGCTGCGAGTCGCTCAACCGCCTGGAGCGAACCCTGGGCAAGACCCAGGCGCTGGACGCCTTCGCGCAGCCATTGCTGGTGGCGGCCCTCAAGGCGCAAGGCTTTGAGCTGGACGTCAACCTCACCTGGCTGCGCCTGTACAGCCCGGCCGAGGATGCCTTCGGCGTGCGCACGGGGGGCTTCAAGGTCCGGACCTATTCGCTGCTGCAAGCGGCCTTGAACAACTTCGAAGCCCGGGAAGCCGAGCCGGATTATTTCAACAGTGCGTCGGGTTTTATCACCGCGCCGGATGAGCGCGGCCACTTCGAGCGGCATACCACCACGCTGGCCATCGACGCGTTCGTCAGCCTGTGCCGCACGCTGGACCTGGGCGCGAAGTACCAAACCTACCTCACGAACGCGCTGCACCCTGGCGCCGTCGTGCCCGAAGGCGTGTTGCGCGAGCAATTCATCCGCTATCACCAGGATGCCTTTGCGGCGGCGGCCCTGCTGGCGCAGCTCAAGGGGGATATCTCCGACAGCGACTACGCGCTATTGCTGCGCGTGCTGGCGGGCGAGCAGAAGATCATGCTCGGCGACAAGCAGGTCTGGTATCGCGCGCCCTGCCTGATGAACCTGCAGCTGCAGGGTTGCTTGATCATCGACCCCTGTGTGGAGCACCGCTACGGCGATTGGTTTATCGCGTATATCCCGGACCACCCGGAACATCCGATCAAGCGCTATGCCTCGCTCAATGAGTTTCGCAATGACTTGACCGCGCGCTTGAAGGCCGGGCCACAGCGGGTTGCCGAGCGCTCCGAGACGACGTCGATCACCAACTTTCAGCGGTTTTTCAGCCAGTTCGTCGCCTACAAGGATCGCCCGTATTATTTCCGTCGCTTGACCGAACTGGTGGTGGATGCGCCGCCCCAGCCTATCGGCGCGCAGTGGCTGCGGTCGGAGTGGGGGCAGGTGGCGGCAAAGCTGCTGGCTCCGACATTATCGACACTCACACTGGTCAATACGGACCCGCAGCCCCAGGTGCGCGTGCCGATTACCGACCCGGATTTCTACATCAATATCCACTCCATCAGTGGGCTGTGGGTGGCGGTGGACTTGTGGCCACAGCACTTTGAAAGCTGGCGCCAGCGCCAGCTCGACGATGCCAGTGCCCAGGCCGTCTCGACGGCCGATGCGGACGAGGCCGCCAGCGCCAGGCGCCTGCAGCATTACCTGAACATCGGCCTGCTTGGGGTCAATGTGCTCGCGATGGTCATCCCGCCATTGGGCGAGGCGATGGCGGTGGTGATGGTGGGCCAGATGCTCTACGAAGTCCTCGACGGTGTGATCGAGCTCAGCGAGGGCGATCGCGAGGCCGGTTGGGCGCACATCACCGACGTGGTGGAAAACCTCGCGGCCCTGGTGGCCGGCGGCGCGGCGTTTCACTTTACCGCGGTGCCCTTCATCGAGAACCTCAAGCGGGTCACGCTGCCCAGCGGCAAGACGCGGCTGTGGAATCCCGATCTCGCCCCTTACGAGCATACCCGCGCCATTCCCGAGGGCTCGGTGCCCAACGAGCACGGTGTGCACCAGGTCAATGGCGAGGCGGTGATCGCGCTGGAGGATAAGCGCTTCAAGGTGCGCCAAAAGCCGGCCGACGACGGCTATGTGATCGAACACCCGTCCCGCCCGGACGCCTATCAACCGACCCTTGAACACAACGGCGCAGGCGCCTGGCGTCACGAGCTGGAGCGCCCGCTGACCTGGGCGGGGCCTCGGCTGATGCGCCGCTTGGGCCCGACGTTCGAGGGGTTCAGCGATGTCCAACTGGAGCAGATCCGCCAGGTCAGCGACATCGACGAGGACGTGCTGCGTCGTGTGCATGTCGAAAGCGAGCCGGTGCCGGCGGTGCTACTGGATACGGCGCGCCAGTTCCGTGCCTACGCCAGCGCGATGCAAGTGGCCGAAGGCATCGGCAGCGGCAGCTTGCCCGATACCCTGTGCGGATACGCGGCGACCCTGGCCGTCGAACTGCCGGGTTGGCCGGTAGAGCGGGCGGTGCAGGCGTTTGACGAGCCCGGTCTCACCGGCCCATCGGTCAAGTACGGGAGTGCCGAGGCGGTGCCTTCGGACACCCTGCAAATCAGCCGCAGGGAGTTGATGGGCGGGAAGCTGCCCGAGCGCATTGTGGATTTTCTAAGCGATACGCAACTGGAGCAATTGGTTGGACGCTACACCCCGCGCACTCGCGTAGCCCGCATCGCAGCCGTGAAAGCACAATTGCAGGCCCGGGCAAACCTGGTGCGGGCGCGCTTGATGCGCAGTGTGTACGCCGATCAACAGCCGTTGACCGATGCGGCGGAGGCGCTGGTACAGCGTGACTTCAAGAGCCTGCCGACGCTGATGGTGCGCGAGATGCTGGCCGAGCTGCCGGCTGCGCAACGCGCCGCGCTCAAACGCGCGACGCGCTTGCCCCTGGACCTCGCGCAAAAGGCCCGCTTGCTGCAACAACAGGTGCGCTTGAGCCACGCCTACGAAGGTCTGTTCCTCGACGCCCTGGCCAACCGAGACACCGAAGCGCTGGTGCTCAATTCGTTACCGAACCTGCCCGGCTGGTCGGACAACCTGCGCCTGGAAGTGCGCGAAGGTGGCTTGGAGGGTGAATTGCGCGCCAGCTTCGGCCCGCAGAGCGGCGAGAAAAAGATCCTGCTGCGCGTGGCCGATGGGCGCTACCAAGCGTTCGATGATCGCGGCCAGGAACTGCATGGCGTCAATGGTCTGTATGGCGCTTTGCAGCACGCGTTGCCCGACGCGCACCGTAAAGCCCTCGGCCTGCCGCACGTGGGGCAAGGCGAGCAATTGCAGGCATTGATCCGCGCCAAGGCCCTGCCCCGCGAACAGTTACGTCGCGTCTTGGGCATGCGGCCAGAGCGCCTGCCAATCGTCCGGTGGCCGCTGCGCCTGCCCGGTGAGCGCCTGGGGTATCCGTTGAGCGGGCGTGGCGCGGGCCAAGAGACGTGGCGGCAAATCACCGAAGAGCGGGTACGCAGCCTATACCCCGCGTTTTCCACGGCCGAGGTGCGCACATTTATAGAAAACCTGGGGCAGGATCGAGAGCTGAAGCTTGGGCGATTGGAGAAGGAGTTCAAGCAGTTGTCCAGCCGCTTGCGATCCTGGAAGCAGCAACTGTCGCAGGGTGTGAGCCAGCAAGAGCAAGCAGCCGATGCATTCCGCGCTCGGCGCCACGTCCGTAGCCTCATAGCCAGGGAACTGATTGAGGCCTGGCAGCGCACCGGAACGGTCGACGTGAATGTCGAAGGTGTGGTGATGGGCCAATTCTTCGACCTGGCTGACGAGGAGTTGCTGGGTGAACTCAATACGCTGCCTGCGCTGAGCGCGAACTTCGACCATGTCACGCGTCTGGATGTGTCCAATACCGGCCTGAGCCAGAACATCGACGGTTTTCTGGGGCACTTCACCAGGCTGCGCCGCTTGGACCTGAGTCGCAATCGACTGGAAGCGCTGCCCGCTTCGGTGGGCGAAATGCGTCAACTGACCGATCTCGATCTCTCCGACAACCGCATCGTACTGACCGTGGAGTCTGCCAACGCGTTGAGCCAACTGGCGCATATGGGCTTTCTCAGCCTGGAACGCAACCCGCTTACCGTCATACCGAACATTGGCCGCATGCCGGAGTTGGTGGTCGTGATATTGGCGAAAACCGGCATCAACACTTGGCCAGCGGGCGTGTTCGACCTGCCACGAGGGCGCACCTTCAACTTGGACCTGAGTGAAAATGTGCTGGCAAGCATTCCCCAAGTCGAGCTGGGTTCCGATGCCGCCGAAACGATTGCGCGCACGACGATCAGCGAGGAGCCTGAATACATCTCGGCTCAGAACCTGGAGCAAGTGCGCAATTATCGCGAGTCGGTCGGCCTGGACCCTAATCGCCGCTCCCCTGCCCGCGGCATGCTCGACAGCTTCAGTTGGCGTGCCGGGCTTGACGATGAGCAATGGCAGGCCAAATCCGAGGTGTGGGAGCGCCTTGAGGATGAGCTGGGTTCAGAACCGTTTTTCGATGAGCTGCGCAAGTTGGCGACCTCGGCTGATGCGCTATCCGAGGATGAGGCAGCCCGTTTGGCGCTGACACGTCGAGTCTGGGAGATGGTTGAAGCAGCCGCAGAGGACTGGCAGTTGCGCAGAACGTTATTCCGCATGGCGCAAGCGCCCACCAGCTGTGTGGATGCGGGTGCACAATTGTTTAATGCAATGGGCGTTGAAGTCTTGATCAAGCAGGCCTATGAGTTGGCGGCCGTGGACCTGATCGAGGCCCGTTTGCTTGAGCTGGCGCAAGGCAAGTCACGGCTCAACGAACTGGGTCGTATCGCGGTTGCGCGGGTTAATGAGTTGGTCAAACAAGGGCGCAAATTTCCCGAATACGATGAAGAGGGGCTGCGCATCACCCATCGCGATAGCCAGGGCAATGCGCTCAGGGATATTGATGAAGTTGAAATCCACATGATTTACCCCACGCGTTTGGCGGAGCCGTTGGACTTGCCATGGCAGTCACGCAACATGATGTTCCGGGAGCCGGATGTGAACGAGGCGATGATCGAGGAAGCGCGCCAGCGTGTGCTGGCGCTGGAAGAAGGGCCTCTATTGGAACAACAGATCATCAGCCAGCCGTTCTGGGCCGACTTTGTCAAACTGTCATACCCAAAACTGTTCCAGCAGTTTCGCCTTCGCGCCGAGGCCTTGCTCGATCAGGGTGACGTACCACCCGGCAGCTACACGGCTGGCATGCGCGTGATAGAAGCGGATCAGCGAGCGCTGATCCTCAAACTGACCCGCGAAGCGATGCAGCGCGCCAAACTGCAGCGTACGGAAATCCCTTTCCAAGTGGTTCAGGGTAACGATGACGTGACTCAGAACAGAAAATAACGCTGGGCCATCGGCAATACGTCGGCGGGTTCACACCACAGCAGTACGCCATCGGCCTTGACCTGATACGTCTGCGGGTCCACCTCGATGTCTGGCAGGTAATCGTTGTGGATCAAGTCGGTTTTCTGCACGTCGCGGCAACCCTTGACCACGGCGATCTGCTTTTTCAAACCCAGGGCTGCGGGCAAGCCGGCGTCCTGGGCGGCCTGGCTGATAAAGGTCAGGCTGGTGGCGTGCAGCGAGCTGCCGAAGCTGGCGAACATCGGGCGGTAATGCACCGGCTGTGGCGTCGGGATCGAGGCGTTGGCATCGCCCATGAGGCTTGAGGCAATTGCACCGCCCTTGAGGATCAGGGTCGGTTTGATGCCAAAAAACGCCGGGCGCCACAGCACCAGATCAGCCCACTTGCCCACCTCGATGGAGCCGACGATATGGCTGATGCCATGGGTGATCGCCGGGTTGATGGTGTACTTGGCGATGTAGCGCTTGGCGCGGAAGTTGTCGTTGCCAGGGCCGTCGCCGGGCAGGGCGCCGCGCTGTTTTTTCATCTTGTCGGCGGTCTGCCAAGTGCGCGTGATCACCTCACCGACACGGCCCATGGCCTGGCTGTCGGAGCTGATCATGGAGAACGCGCCGAGGTCGTGCAGGATGTCTTCGGCGGCGATGGTTTCGCGGCGGATGCGGCTTTCGGCGAACGCCACGTCTTCGGCAATGCTTGGGTCCAGGTGATGGCAGACCATCAGCATGTCGAGGTGTTCGTCGATGGTGTTGCGCGTGAACGGCCGCGTCGGGTTGGTGGAGCTGGGCAATACGTTGGGGAAGCCACAGGCCTTGATGATGTCCGGCGCGTGGCCGCCACCGGCACCTTCGGTGTGGTAGGTGTGAATGGTACGGCCCTTGAGGGCGGCGAGGGTGGTTTCGACGAAGCCCGATTCGTTGAGGGTGTCGCTGTGGATCGCCACCTGCACGTCGTATTCGTCGGCCACGCTGAGGCAGTTGTCGATGCTCGCGGGGGTGGTGCCCCAATCCTCATGCAGCTTCAAACCGATGGCACCGGCCTTGACCTGTTCGATCAACGGCTCCGGCAGACTGGCGTTGCCCTTGCCGGTAAAACCGATGTTCATCGGGAACGAATCGCTGGCCTGGAGCATGCGCGCCAGGTGCCATGGGCCGGAGGTGCAGGTGGTCGCATTGGTGCCGGTGGCCGGGCCGGTGCCGCCGCCGATCATGGTGGTGACGCCGCTGGTCAGCGCCTCTTCGATCTGTTGCGGGCAGATGAAATGCACGTGGCTGTCGATGCCGCCGGCGGTGAGGATCATGCCTTCGCCCGCGATCACCTCGGTGCTGGCGCCGATGGCCATGGTCACGCCGGGCTGGATATCCGGGTTGCCGGCCTTGCCGATGGCGTGGATGCGGCCGTTTTTCAGGCCCACGTCGGCCTTGACGATGCCCCAGTGGTCGATGATCAGCGCGTTGGTGATCAGGGTGTCGACCACTTCATGGGCGAGCAATTGGCTTTGGCCCTGGCCGTCGCGGATCACTTTACCGCCGCCGAATTTGACTTCTTCGCCGTAAACGGTGAAGTCCTGTTCGACTTCGACAAATAACTCGGTGTCGGCCAGGCGGACCTTGTCACCGACGGTGGGGCCGTACATGTCGGCGTAGGCTTGGCGGGTGATTTTCATGTGTGTGCCCTGAAATAGTTGTGTTGAATGTGAGACTGCTTTCGCGAGCAAGCCCGCTCCCACAGGGGAATGCATTCCAAATGTGGGAGCGGGCTTGCTCGCGAAGAGGCCCTAGAGGTCACCCATAATCCGCCCGGCAAACCCAAACACCCGCCGCCCACCACTCAAATCCACCAACTCCACCTCCCGGCTCTGCCCCGGCTCAAACCGCACCGCCGTGCCCGCCGGAATATTCAAACGCATGCCCCGGCTCGCCACACGGTCAAAGGTCAGCGCGTCGTTGGTCTCGAAAAAATGATAATGCGAGCCTACCTGGATCGGCCGGTCGCCACTGTTGGCCACGCTTAGGGTGACAGTGCGACGGCCGACGTTGAGTTCGATCTCGCCAGGCTGGATCTGATATTCGCCAGGAATCATGCAGGTTGCCCCAGGGTTTTGAAGTAGATGGCGGTCGGGCTGTAGCGCCCGTCCGGGCTTTGGCAGTAGTCGGGCAATTCACCGATCTTGGTGTAGCGCAGCGACTGGTAGAAGGCTTCGGCGGGGGAGCCGGCTTCGGTGTCCAGGTACAGCAAACCGCGCTTGTGCTGGCGCGCGGCGAGTTCCAGGGTGTTCATCAATTGCTGGCCCAGGCCATGGCGCCGTGCGCTGCTGTGCACCAAGAGCTTTTGCACCTCGGCGCGGTTCAGGCCATTGGCTTTCAGGCACAGCGCCAATTGCACGCTGGCGATCACTTGCTCGTCGCGAACGACAACCCACAGCAACAGGCTGGCGTCTTCGATGCTGGCCTGCACGCCGCTCAGATAGGTGCGCGCCTGGGCTTCATCGAAGTCGGCGATAAAACCTACCGATGCGCCGTTTTTGACCGCGTCCAGCAACAGCTCCACCAAGCCCGAGCGGTAATGGGCAAAACTTTCAGCATTGACTCGACGCAGTTGCGCGGCGTTCATCGACGTCACTCCTTGGGCGGCTCGGCACCTGGGTTCAAGGCCAGTTGCATAAAGGTCAGGTCCAGCCAGCGGCCAAACTTGATGCCCACTTGGGGCATTTGCCCGGTGGTGGTGAAACCCAGGCGTTCATGCAGGCGGATCGAGGCCTGGTTGCCGCTTTCGATGGCGGCGACCATCACGTGTTTGCCGCACAGGCGCGCACGTTCAATCAGCGCTTGCATCAATAGCGGCCCGAGGCCTTTGCCACGCTGGTCGCTGCGGATATACACCGAGTGCTCGACGCTGTAGCGGAAACCTTCGAACGGGCGCCAGTCTCCGAACGAGGCGTAGCCGGTGACCTCATCGTTTTCCACCGAGACCAGAATCGGATAACCCTGGGCATGGCGGGCACTGAACCAGGCCTGACGGTTGCCCAGGTCGACCGGTTGTTCGTTCCAGATTGCCGTGGTGTTAAGCACTGCGTCGTTGTAGATCGCGCGAATCGCCGGCAGGTCGGTTTGGGTTGCATCACGAATCATCATTGGCCTCACGCAATCGGCTGGTGGACGGTGACCAGCTTGGTGCCGTCGGGAAAGGTGGCTTCCACCTGGATATCCGGGATCATTTCCGGGATGCCTTCCATCACTTGTTCGCGGCTGAGCAGGGTGGTGCCAAAGTGCATCAAGTCGGCCACGGTGCGGCCGTCACGGGCACCTTCCATAAGGGCGGCGCTGATGTAGGCGATGGTTTCCGGGTAATTGAGCTTCACGCCCCGCGCAAGGCGGCGCTCGGCGACAAGGCCTGCGGTGAAGATCAGCAGCTTGTCTTTTTCCCGTGGGGTCAGGTCCATGGTTCAAGGTCTCTCTTAGACTGCATTCTTATAAACAACAGAGATCAAATGTGGGAGCGGGCTTGCTCGCGAAAGCGGTATGTCAGGTAATAAATTTGTTGCTGACCCACCGCATTCGCGAGCAAGCCCGCTCCCACAGTTTGGATCTTCATGTGCTCCAGATTCGGGGTGAGACGGCTTCCCGGCCCAGTACGGCGGGGCGTAGCAATTTCCATAAATCAATCAACCAAGCCCTGGCCAACAGCGCTTCACTGGCCAGGCAACGGGCCACCAGCAAGCCGGGCAATTGGCTCAGGTCGCCGCGCACCGCATGGGGCAGGGCGCGGCATTGTTCGAGTAGTTCAGGGTCGATATCGCCGGTGAGCAGCAACGTGGCAAACACCGGGTGCCCGTCCAGCCCGATGGGGGAGTCGAGCAAACCATCGCCACCGACAATGCGTTGGCGTTCGTGCCACAGCAATTGGCCGTCGCGGCGGATATCCAGGTGCGATTGAAAGTGGCCCAGGTCAAAACGCTCGCCGCTGGCGGGGCGGCCGAGGGCGATCACGTCCCAGTAGAACAAGCGGGCATCGCCTTTTAGCTCGATGCGCGTGGTGAGTTCGGCCTGGGCTGCGCTGAATACGATGGTTTCCTGGGGCAGCCATTCCAGGGTGGCACCGGCCTCAACGGTGAGGTCGAGCTGCTGAAAGGCTGGCCCGCTGGCGCGATACCACTTGGCCGCGCCGGGGCTGGTCAACTGGGCCCAGGCACCTTCGGCCACATGGGCGCTGATATCCAGGCGATCACCGCCGGCAATCCCGCCGGGCGGGTGCACGATGATGTGCTGGCACACCTCGGGGCCTTCGGCGTACAGGTGTTTTTGCACCCGCAGCGGGCCAAGGTGACGGCGCATCACCGGGCGCGTAGTGTCGCCGAATCGCGCGTAGCCGAGTTCCAGCTCGGCGTGCCAGCTGGGGGTGAACAGGGCAGAGGTAGCGGGCAGGTTCATGGCAGCGTGCTTATCGTTAGGAGGCTACAGATTAGATGGTTACCAAGCCGCGTACACCCTCGCTTTCCATATTTTCACCACGGCCTTGCTGGACGATTTCGCCACGGGACATGACGAGGTACTGGTCGGCCAGCTCGGCGGCAAAATCGTAGAACTGCTCCACCAACAAAATCGCCATGTCGCCACGGGCGGCGAGCTTTTTGATTACCGCGCCAATTTCTTTGATCACCGAGGGCTGGATGCCTTCGGTGGGCTCATCCAGGATCAACAAGCGCGGGCGGCTGGCCAAGGCGCGGCCGATGGCCAACTGCTGTTGCTGGCCGCCGGACAGGTCACCGCCACGGCGATGTTTCATTTGCAGCAGTACGGGAAACAGCTCGTAGATGAACGCGGGGACCTCCTTGGCCTCTGAACCGGGGAAGCGCGCCAGGCCCATCAGCAGGTTTTCCTCTACCGTGAGTCGCC
This sequence comes from Pseudomonas sp. 18175, assembly GCF_050432925.1. Classification (NCBI taxonomy): domain Bacteria; kingdom Pseudomonadati; phylum Pseudomonadota; class Gammaproteobacteria; order Pseudomonadales; family Pseudomonadaceae; genus Pseudomonas; species Pseudomonas sp. 18175. The sequence continues at coordinate 161,662 of NZ_JBKFTO010000010.1, forward strand.
CGAAAATCTCCCGGCCCTGGGGCACATAGGCAATACCGGCATGTACACGCTGGTGGGGTTTGAAGCCGGTAATGGCTTTGCCCTCCCAATTCACCGCGCCTTCCTTGGAGGGCAGCAAACCCATCAGGCACTTGAGCAGGGTGGTCTTGCCCACGCCGTTACGGCCCAGCAGGCAGGTGACTTCGCCGACCTTCACGTCAAAGGACAGCCCGCGCAGGATGTGGCTGCCGCCGTAGTATTGGTGCAGTTTTTCGACTTGCAACATATCCAAACTCTCCTCAAATCCCTTGTGGGAGCGGGCTTGCTCGCGAATGCGGTGTGTCAGTTCATGCATCTGTTACTGAGCCACCGCATTCGCGAGCAAGCCCGCTCCCACATAAAGCAAGTGCGCGTCTGGGTCAGCGACCGAGGTAAACCTCGATGACCCGCTCGTTTTCCTGCACCTGCTCCAACGACCCTTCGGCCAGCACGCTGCCCTGATGCAACACGGTCACATGGTCGGCAATCGAGCCGACAAAGCCCATGTCGTGCTCCACCACCATCAGCGAATGCTTGCCCGCCAGGCGCTTGAACAGCTCGGCGGTAAATTCGGTTTCGGCGTCGGTCATGCCTGCCACCGGTTCGTCCAGCAGCAACAGTTGTGGGTCTTGCATCAGCAGCATGCCGATTTCCAGGAACTGCTTCTGCCCGTGGGACAGCAAGCCGGCCGGGCGCTGCACTGAGGTGGTCAGGCGGATGGTGTCGAGCACTTCCTCGATACGGTCCTTTTGCTCGCCACTCAGGCGTGCGCGCAGGCTGGCCCACACGGACTTGTCAGTCTTTTGCGCCAGCTCCAGGTTTTCGAACACGCTGAGGGCTTCGAATACCGTGGGCTTCTGGAACTTGCGGCCGATGCCGGCCTGGGCGATCTGCACTTCGCTCATGCGGGTCAAATCGAGGTTTTCGCCAAACCAGGCGGCGCCGTGGCTGGGGCGGGTCTTGCCGGTGATCACATCCATCAGCGTGGTCTTGCCTGCGCCGTTGGGGCCGATGATGCAGCGCAATTCGCCCACGCCGATGTACAGGTTCAGGTTGTTGAGGGCCTTGAAACCGTCGAAGCTGACGCTGATGTCTTCCAGGGTCAGGATGGTGCCGTGGCGCGTGTTCAGGCCCTTGCCTGCCGCTTGGCCAAGGCCGATGGCCTCGCGGCCGCTGCCGGCGTCCAGGATCGGTTCGAGCATGAATTCGGCGGCGGCGCCCGCGGCGCGCATTTCCAGGTATCTCATGACTCACCTCGTTTTTTCAGCAGGCCGATCACGCCCTTGGGCAGATACAGCGTGACGATGATGAACAGCGCCCCGAGGAAGAACAGCCAATATTCGGGGAAGGCCACGGTGAACCAACTCTTCATGCCATTGACCACACCCGCGCCCAGCAGCGGGCCGATCAGCGTGCCACGCCCGCCGAGTGCCACCCACACGGCGGCCTCGATGGAGTTGGTCGGCGACATTTCGCTGGGGTTGATGATGCCCACTTGCGGCACATACAACGCCCCGGCCAAACCACACAGCACGGCGCTCAGTACCCACACGAATAGCTTGAAACCGCGTGGGTCGTAGCCGCAGAACATCAGGCGGTTCTCGGCATCGCGCAGCGCGGTCAACACCCGGCCGAACTTGCTCTTTGCCAGGCGCCAGCCGATAAACAAACTGGCCACCAGCAACAGCACCGTTGCGATAAAAAGCACTGCCCGCGTGCCCGGTTCGGTAATGCCAAAACCCAGGATGCTGCGGAAGTTGGTGAAGCCGTTATTGCCGCCAAAGCCGGTCTCGTTGCGAAAGAACAGCAGCATCCCGGCGAAGGTCAGGGCCTGGGTCATGATCGAGAAATACACGCCCTTGATTCGCGAGCGAAAGGCGAAGAAGCCGAACACCAACGCCAGCAAACCCGGCGCCAACACCACTAGGCACATGGCCCATAGGAAGTGCTCGGTACCGAGCCAATACCAGGGCAATTCGGTCCAGGAGAGGAAGGTCATGAACGCTGGCAACTCATCGCCCGAGGCTTGGCGCATCAGGTACATGCCCATCGCATAACCGCCCAGGGCGAAGAACAAGCCGTGACCGAGGGACAGCATCCCCGCATAACCCCACACCAAGTCCAACGCCAGGGCGACGATGGCGTAGCAGAGGATCTTGCCCACCAGCGTCAGCGTGTAGGCGGAGATATGAAAAGCGTTGTCGGCTGGCAGCAGCGACAGCAGTGGCAGCGCCAACAGCAGAAGCAGGATCACCGCACCCACCGCAATCGTCACTTTGGGGCCGGCCTTTTGCGCGGCCGTGAGCATCAATGGCTGGTTCATCAGTCGATCACCCGTCCTTTCAGTGCAAAGAGTCCCTGCGGGCGTTTCTGGATAAACAGAATGATCAGCGCGAGGATCAGGATCTTGCCGAGTACGGCGCCGATCTGCGGTTCCAGAATTTTGTTGGCGATGCCCAGGCCAAAGGCCGCCATGACGCTACCGGCCAACTGGCCGACCCCGCCGAGCACCACCACCAGGAACGAGTCGATGATGTAGCTCTGGCCCAGGTCCGGGCCGACGTTGCCGATCTGGCTCAGCGCCACGCCGCCCAAGCCGGCGATGCCGGAGCCCAGGCCAAAGGCGAGCATGTCCACCCGCCCGGTGGGCACGCCGCAGCAGGCGGCCATGTTGCGGTTCTGGGTGACGGCGCGCACGTTCAAGCCCAGGCGTGTCTTGTTCAGCAGCAGCCAGGTCAGCACCACCACGCACAGGGCGAAGGCGATGATCACGATGCGGTTGTACGGCAGCACCAGGTTGGGCAGCACCTGGATGCCACCGGACAGCCACGCGGGGTTGGACACTTCGACGTTCTGTGCACCAAACACCAAACGCACCAACTGGATCAGCATCAGGCTGATACCCCAGGTGGCCAGCAGGGTTTCCAGCGGTCGACCGTACAGGTGACGGATCACCGTGCGCTCCAACGCCATGCCGATGGCAGCGGTGACAAAAAACGCCACCGGCAGCGCGATCAACGGGTAGAACTCGATGGCGTGCGGTACATAGCGCTGCATCAGCATTTGCACCACGTAGGTGGAATACGCGCCGAGCATCAGCATTTCGCCGTGGGCCATATTGATCACGCCCAACAGGCCGAAAGTGATCGCCAAACCCAGCGCTGCCAGCAGCAGGATCGAGCCCAGGGACATGCCGCTGAAGGCTTGGCCGAGGATCTCGCCCAGCATCAGTTTGCGTTTGACTTGGGCCAGGCTGGTTTCGGCGGCGGTGTGCACGGCGGCATCGGTTTCGACGCCAGGGGCGAGCAGGGCTTCAAGGCGTGTGCGGGCCAGCGGGTCGCCGGTGCTGCCCAGCAGGCGCACGGCGGCGAGGCGAACCACGGGGTCGGTGTCCACCAATTGCAGATTGGCCAGGGCCAGGCTGAGGGCGGTGTGCACGTCCTCGTTGGTCTCGCTGGCGACTTGCTGGTCGAGGAATTTGAGCTGCGCAGGCGTAGCACTTTTTTGCAGGGTCACCGCAGCCGCCAGGCGCACCTTGGGGTCGGCAGCGAGCAGTTGCTGGCTGGCTTGTACGTTGTCGATCAGGCTGCGCAGGCGGTTGTTCAGGCGCACGGTCTTGGTTTCACCGTTGACCGTGAGCTGGCCTTGTTGCAGGGCGTCCACCAACTCGATGCGAGCCGGGTCAGGCTGGGCGGCCCAGTCCTGGAGCAGTTTGGCTTGTTGGCTGGGGTTGGCGGACAAGAAGTCTTCGGCGTCGCTGGCGTGTGCGGCGAAAGGCAGCAACAGCAGGGCGGCGAGGATCAAACGGCAGAGGGCAGTGGGCATAACAAAGTGTCCTGATCATGCACGGTTCAAACTGTGGGAGCGGGCTTGCTCGCGAATGCGGTGTGTCAGTCAATGTCTCTGTTACTGATCCACTGCATTCGCGAGCAAGCCCGCTCCCACATTTTTTAGACCGAGTCGGGCTTTAGTTGCTCTTCACCGCATAGTCCGGCTTCTTGTCATTGCCCGGAATGTACGGGCTCCACGGCTGTGCACGGATCGGCTCATTGGTTTGCCACACAACGGAGAACTGCCCATCCGCCTGGATCTCACCGATCATCACCGGCTTGTGCAAGTGGTGGTTGGTCTTGTCCATGGTCAGGGTAAAGCCCGACGGTGCTGCAAACGTCTGCCCGGCCAGGGCTTCACGCACTTTGTCGACATCGGTGGACTTGGCTTTTTCCGCCGCCTGGGCCCACATGTGGATGCCCACGTAGGTGGCTTCCATCGGGTCGTTGGTCACGGCTTTGTCGGCGCCCGGCAGGTTGTGTTTCTTGGCGTAGGCTTTCCAGTCCGCCACGAATTTCTTGTTCACCGGGTTTTCCACCGACTGGAAGTAGTTCCAGGCGGCGAGGTTGCCCACCAGCGGCTTGGTGTCGATGCCGCGCAGTTCTTCTTCGCCCACCGAGAACGCCACCACCGGTACGTCGGTGGCTTTCAAGCCCTGGTTGGCCAGCTCTTTGTAGAACGGCACGTTCGAATCGCCGTTCACGGTGGAGATCACCGCAGTCTTGCCACCGGCCGAGAACTTTTTGATGTTGGCCACGATGGTCTGGTAATCGGCATGGCCGAACGGGGTGTAGACCTCTTCGATATCTTTATCCGCCACGCCTTTGGAATGCAGGAACGAGCGCAGAATCTTGTTGGTGGTGCGCGGGTACACGTAGTCGGTGCCCAGCAGGAAGAAGCGCTTGGCCGCGCCGCCTTCTTCGCTCATCAGGTATTCCACCGCAGGGATGGCCTGCTGGTTCGGCGCCGCACCGGTATAGAACACGTTCGGCGACATCTCTTCGCCTTCGTATTGCACGGGGTAGAACAGCAGGCCGTTGAGTTCTTCGAACACCGGCAACACCGATTTGCGCGACACCGACGTCCAGCAACCAAATACCACGGCCACTTTGTCCTGGGTCAGCAACTGCCGGCCTTTTTCGGCGAACAGCGGCCAGTTGGACGCCGGGTCCACCACCACCGGTTCAAGCATCTTGCCGTTCACGCCGCCCTTGGCGTTGATCTCGTCGATGGTCATCAACGCCATGTCTTTAAGGGACGTTTCGGAGATGGCCATGGTGCCCGACAGCGAGTGCAGGATGCCGACCTTGATGGTCTCGGCGGCCTGGATCGTCCAGGTCATGCCCATGGCGGCAATGGATGCCGAAAGAGTGAAAGCCTTGATCAAGCTGCGACGCTTCATGGTGCAATCTCCGTGACCGATTTTTCTTGGATGGCTGATGGAGGTAGGAGATAGCAAGGGCTGTGCCTAAGTCGCCAAAGCCGTGCAGGCAAGGGGTGGGCCCAGGCACTGCTGGTCAGGCGGTGCACCATTGTGGCGCTCGACGAGGGCGCGCGTGCACGCCGATGGGCTGTTGTGGTGCCAGGTGAACATTATGTAGCGCACTGACGGGGGGCCGCGCTCTCAAGATGAGAAACCTTTAGTGCCTGTCCTGTGAGGTGGGCCTGTTGTTTCAATTCTATGTTATGAGGTGCACTCATGGATGAACTGCGAGACCGCGAAAAACGCGAAGCCCGCCTCAAGGGGCATGCAAAGCTCGGTGCGATCACTCCGGCTTTCGCCAGCCCTGACGATGCTGCCCGTTATCTTCACGAGCGTATCGGCAGTCGCAGTGATGTGGAGTACGGCAGCATTATTCTGCGCCGGCTGTCCGATGACTTGTATGTCGCTACCGAACCCGTTCCCGGCCAAAGCGTGTCGTTCAGTTTTGATCAGTTGCTGGAACGTGGCCCTGACAATCACTTCGTGCAGCCAGAGGGCTACAAGATTGCGGCGAGCCTGCATTCACACCCTGACCATACTGCCGAAATACAGCGGCGCAACCCGCGCTGGCCGTCTGCACAAGTCAAAGCCTTCACCAGTTTTTTTTCGGAAACTGACGTTGCCGCCAATCATGGCATGAGCGTCAGTACGCCCATGGCCTACCTGTCGGGCCCCGACGGGACGTTGCTGCGTTATCAACTCAGTTATTCGAATGCCGAATATCAATATGCACTGTGGCTTCACACAAAAGGCCCATGGGAATCGCCCCATGCCCACGATGGCACCGTCAAGGGCGCGTTCAAAAAACTCGCCTCGGTGGGGCACTTGCGGTTTCTTCAGTCGAGCCCTGTATGGGGAGGGGCGGTGGGGGACGTGCCTGAAAACTGGGAGCCGATGAAACCCTTTCACGCACTGCCATTAACCTTGGCCTGCGGGCCAGTATTTGCTGACAAGGCTCAGGCACTGTCTCGGGCGTGGACACGCATTCAGCGCAAGCCCACTGCCAGGCAGCGCGTGCTTATTCTCAAGCACGCGACCCACGAACATTACATCGCTTCGGAGCCGGAGTTTGCCGGGCCCGCTGGCTGGCCCGAAGGCGACGCGCTGCCGCAGCTTCCTGCCGGATTTCATCTGTACGGTATCTATTTTCATGCGCGGCCACTGCCGGGGCAGTCTCCGGCTTTTGAGGACTGGCTGTTCAGTAATTTCGTAAGCCCAATAGGGTTGGCGCAGCATATTGCACAGTGGCGCCGCTATGGGCTTAAGACGCGGGTTTTTCTGTACATCCGCATGCGCGACGAAGCTATCCTGCGCTACCGCTTTTCAGGCTCGGCGCTGGAATCTCAGTTGTTTACCCAGGCGGCCGACGGCACCGTCAGCGATAACGGTATCCAGGCCTCGCTGCACAATGGCTCGTTGCTGACCCGCGATTTCGTCCGGCAAGTGGCCGCTGCCGGCGAACTGAGCGTGGAAAAAACCAGCGCACTGTGGGATCGCAGCGGCGTAGTGGGTGACGACTGGCTGCCCTATGCGAGGTTTGGGTTGCCGACCTTGAGCGCGGCGTTTTTGTCGGCCGACGACGCCGCCCGTTATGCCCACCGCCAGATTGGCCAGCGCCGCGAGCAGCCGCTGAGCGGCCTGATCCTGCAACGGCGCGACGGGCGCTTTGTGATCAGCGAGCCTGTGCCTACCGGCCCGAGGCCGTTTGCGTTCAACGAGCTGTACCCACTGGACCGTCAGAAAAAACCGATCATTCTCGCCCCAGGGCATCGTTTGCATGGGCGTTATGGCTCGCGCCGGGCGTTGTCGCTCACCGACCCTGCGCACACCCTGCGCTACAAATGGACCCGCCAGGCGGCCGAGCTCTACGGCCAGATGTTTCACGACCATGACGTGGCCGACCTGTTGGCTGCTGGCGGCGTTGGCTACCTGTCGGGGGCCGAAGACAGTTTGATTGCCTTGGCACCGGCCACCACGCTGCCGGCGTGGCGCGAGCAATGGCAGGCGCCGGTAGGTGGCGGCAACAGTGCGATTGCCAAGAGCCTGGAGGACGGCACCAAAGCCCCTGCCGATGTGGTCCGCACCCTGGCCGAGATTGGCACGCTGCGGGTGGTGATGGGCAATGCCCTGTGGGGGCCGGCCGGGTATGTCGAGCTGGATTGGGGGCCATGGGTGCGGACCCTGGCGTACCAGCGGCCCGAATCGGTTGGTCATGGGCCGGTTTTTGACAGTGCCGATGCGGCCGCCAATGACTTGCTCCTGCGCGATCCGGATGACCAGGGCGAACGCGCTGTCAGCCGTTACTTCGCGTTCATTCTCAAGCATGAAGCGCGCGACGAGTACGTGGCCAGTGAGCTGATTCCGGTCACCGCCAAGTCACCGTTGCTGTCGCTTACCAGCCTATATGGCGCGGGCCTGCCAGAAGGTTTTGCATGCCACAGCCTGTATTACACCCGCCAGTGGGCGGGCAACGGTTCCACCGATTGGCTGCAACGGTTTTTTATTACCCCCGCCGACTTGAGCGAAGCCATCACCCAGGCGCGGGCCAATGCCTGGTTGCCGCCACGCGGTGCACCGGTGTATATCGCGCCGCCGGAAGGCGCGCTGCTGTGTTACCAGTCGCCTTCTACCCGTGCGATGTTCGAGTCCCTCAGCGAAGCGGACTCGGCCAGCGCGCTGCAAGCCAAGTTGGAGGTCGGCACCCTGGCGCCGATTCAGGTGGTGCGCCGGGTGGCTTCGTCGGGCAGCCTACGTGTGGTCCAAAGTAGCCATTGCTGGGATCGCGTCGGCGCGGTGCCAGGGCTGTGGAATGCTTACGAACACCTGCTGCGCCGTCGCCTGAGCCCGGCGTTTCTCACAATGGACGACGCCGCACGCTATGTACGTGGGCGTGTGCCCACTGGTTTGGAATACACCTATGGCGGCGTGATCCTGCGCCGCGATGACGGCTGGTTCGTCGCGACCGAACCGCTGCGGGTGCCGGATGAAGTGTTCGATATCAAATGGGTGTTCCCCGATGAGGTGGTCAGCCGTGGCCTGTACCCGTCACGCGTGGCCGTGGTCGGGGCCTATCATTCACGGCCCGCCCGGCAGTGGCCGTTTGTGCTTTCGCCGGCGGAATCGACGGTGTACGGCAATATGTTTTCCACACGCCTGCTGGCCCAGTCGTTGTCGGTGGAACAAGCGCGGCGTTATCACTACCTGCTGGCGCCGGACGGTGCGTTGATTCGCTTGCGGCCCCGCCCCGAACTGAAGTACCCGCAGGTCTCGCCGCTGGACCTGATACCCCGTCCCCGCAGTCGCTGCGATTGGCTGCGCGGCCGGTTGGAGCGCCTGGTCCGCAACGGTGAGTTGACTCCCAGTGAATACGTCAACCGTGTGGCCGCCACCTTCGAATTGCAGGTGGTCGTGGGCAGTGCCATGTGGGGGGAACAGGGGCGGGTGGTGGCCTGGAGTGCCTTTACCTCCCCGGCCCGTGTCGACACCCGGTATGTGCAGGCCGAGCACGACCCGGCGTGCAGCCCGGTGCATATCCGTGCCGACGATGCGGTGCGTTATGCCCACGAGCGGGCCGGCATGCGGGGTGAGTTGCAATTTGGCTATGTGATGCAGGCCAAGGGCAACGGGCATTTTGTGACCACGCTGCCGGTCACCGATGCTGGCTCGAACCTGGCCCATCGGCGGGTCTTTTCCGAAGCGGGCTACCCCCACGGCCATGAGCTGGCCGGGATTTATGTGTGTGGGCCAATGGTGGATGACTTCCATCCAGGCAGCCCATGGCAGGCTGGCGATGAGATTTTCCACGGGCTGATCTCACCCATCACCTTCATGACGGCGTTTTATCAGGTGGCTGTCACCCCCAAGCGCGCCGCTTTGCCTCTCTATCTGTCGTGTGCCGATGGGGCCTTGCTGAAGTTCACGGTACGCAACGGGATCATTTTCCAGCAGAGCGACCTGATCAGCCTGCGCGAGCGGCAACTGAGCCCGCGCGACTATATCCGGCGCATGGCGGCGGCCGGGGAGTTGCGCATCGTGGTGCCCAGCACCCACTGGCCGCAGGTGGGCGTGGTGGACGCACAGTGGCAGCCCGGACGCTCACAGGGCGTACTGCCCGCTGGGGAAAGCCCTTTTGCATTGGGGCCGGTGCATGCCCATCGGGACGATGCGGCGCAGTTTGTGCACCAGCGTGCCGGGCGCTTTAGCGGCCAGCAGGCGATCAGCGCATTGCTGGAGCGAACCAAGGGCCGTGAAAGCCATGTGCCGGTCCTGGCGGTGCCGGATGATGGTTTCCCATCGACGATCGCAACCAGCCTGTTCCCCGCGCAGTGGCCTGCCGGGTTTCGTGTCAGCGCCGCGCACCTGGTGTTTCACGCCGGGCTTGATCAGCCCCAGTTGGGCGTTGAGTTGTCCTATCGGCAAAACTTTGTCTCTTGGCGTGAGCTGGCTTATTACGTTCACGACTTGAAAAAAAGTGGTTTCGCCATCAGCGCGTTTTACCTGACGGCCCGCGACGGCGCGTTGCTCAGCTACATCCCGCAGTTCAACAAGGACGAGTACAACCTGCTGGCGACCACCGGCAAATGGAGCGCCGAGGGCGGCTATACCTCGTTCGCACCCGACCCCTCCCATGTGCTCTCGGAGTTGGCGCGCATCGGCGAGTTGCGTGTGATCGGCAGTGGCGACTTCTGGACTGTGCGCACCCGGCTCAACGCCGAACTGAACTTGCCCGGCACCTCCACCCAACGGCCCATCAGGGATGAACTGTAATCACGCGAGGGATTTCGCAATGTCTACACATGCTGCATATGAACTGGTGAGGCACCTGAGCCCGTCCTTTCTTACCCCGGACGATGCTGCCCGCTACGCGATGGCTCAGATTGACCAACGCCAGGGCCGTGCCATGGGCGGCTACATCCTTATTGATCCTGGCGGTCACTTTCGAGCGACGATGCCCCTTGAAGGCGTGCTGGAGGACTTTTTGTTTGAAGGGCCGTTTGTCATGGAGACTGATGGTGATCGATTAATGCCCGTGGGGTATCGGTACCATGCCTACTACTTTTGCGACATTGATCGCCAGGCCCAGATCCAGCGTCTGCGACCCAGTTGGTCGGCGCAACGTATTGCCCTGACTCAGAGTTTTCCGGCATCCAGGGCGACGGCGGCCTTGAACCTACAGGTATCTACGTTCTATGCCGTTGGCCCCCAGGGCTCTCTGGTCCGGTTCTGGGCTGATACCGGCGTCTCTATGCGCGGGGGGCCGGCACCTGCCCCCCAAGACTATGCGCTGCCAGCCGAGCACGAACCGGTAGAGCGCTACATTCACGACCTGATGGAAAAAGGCGAGTTAGCGGTGGTGATCAGCTCGCCGGCCTGGGCGGGCTGGCGCGGCCCCTTATCGCGACGCTGGAAGGCCTATGCGCCCGACCCGCAACCGGCCAATGTCGACCCCTATATCAGCCAGGTATATGGCGCAGCCCAGGCGGCCATGGACTTCGCCGGGCAGCGCCTGTTGCTCAAGCCCAAGGTCCGGCAGATGGGCTTTTTGCTCAAGCACCAGCACCTGGCCAGGTTTGTCGTGACCGAGCCGGTGGTGGTGGATGAGCCGGTCTTTGCGCCGGGCCTGGTCTTTCGCGCAGGCTCCGATGGCGCATTCTTTATGCCGCCCGGTTATCAGTTCGCGGGCATGTACTGGCTTGCCATCGATACCCCGGCGCCGGCGCAGGTTACGCAACCATGGCTGTATGAGCGCTTTATTGCGCCCATGGTGCTGGCCCATGGGATAAACCTTCACCGAGCGTTGAAGGTAACTGACCTGGCCTTGTACGTGAGCACCGTTGATGGCGCGCAGTTGCGCTATGGGTTTTCCGGTTCGGTGGCCGAATCGCGGTTCTATAACCCGCCGAAAGACTCGCAGTCAGGTATCGACAACGGCCAGCAAGCCGCGTTGGATGAGGGCCGGTTGCCGGTGCGCACGTATATCCAGCAAGTGGCGGCTGCCGGCGACTTGTCCGTGGTCAAGACCAGTGCGCTATGGGATGTACCCGGGCGTGTCGATACAACGTGGCAGCCGTATTCGCGCCATCCGCAGGCGAGTCTGAGCCCTGTGTTTGTGCTGGCCGATGATGCGGCGCGGTATGCCCACGGGCAGATCGGTAGCCGCCGGGAGCACGAGTACATCGGCTTGATTCTCAAGAATGCGCAGCAACGGTTTGTTGCCACCGAGCCCCAGATCAACCCCGGTGCGCGCTTTGATATGCGTCAGGTCGGCCCGGTGGACCGTGCCGGCTTGCCAGTGGTGATGCCGGCCGGGTTCAGCCTGTATGGGGTGTACAGCTCCCGCGCCCGTGTAGCGATGGCGCAGGGTGATGAAGCCCAGGTGGCGGCGCAGATGTTTACCGATGTCGATATTCATCAAGTTCTCAGCCTCGCGCCCAAGCTGGCGGTGGCCTATTTGTCTGGCTCTGCCGACAGCCTGCTCGCCTTCGAGCCTTACGCTGCAGACCTGAGCCGCGAGCTGTATGACTTGAGCGCGCCACAGCGCGGCGGTAGCCAGTTGCAGCGCCAGTTGCAGGACCAGACGCTGGTGCCCAGCGATATCGTGCGGGCAATGGTGCTGGCCGGGGTGCTGCGGGTGGTGCTCGGCAATCGAGTGTGGGGCCCTCCTGCCAAGGTGCAAAGCGACTGGTCGCCGCCGTATGACCAGGACGCAGACCACGTACCGGCGCAGCCGCAACTGGGGCCGGTGTTTGCCACGGCCCGTGAAGCGGTGGTGGATGCTTGCCAGCGCTGGCGCCGCAGCTATTGCCTGGCGCCCCAGGGCCTTGGGTTGGTGCTCAAGAGCCGGGTGGGCGATGAGTTCGTCGCCACCCAAACCGTGGCGGGAGCGCTGCTTGACCGCCTGCAATTTGCCAGTGAGTTTGGCGCGCCGGTATTGACCGAACACTTCAGTGTCCACGCGGTTTACTACAGTGCCCATGGCCTGCCCAAAGGGCTGCGTGGGCAAGCCGCCTGGGTGGGGCGGCACTTTATCGGGGCGCAGGATTTATACGCCGCGCTCTATAACCAACAGGCCGCGCGCCGCGCCAGTTTTGCCCAGGCCCTGGAGGTTTACCTGTCGCTACTCGACGGCGCCTTGCTGGTGTTGAAGGCCGGCTTTGATCCGTTTGCGTTGTTCCTGGATGAACGCGGCGCCCTCGATCCGCAGGCGTTGCCGGCCAAGCTCGGGCAAACACTGACGGGCCAGGCGTACGTGCGCCAGGTGGCCCAGGCCGGTGAACTTCGCGTGTTGGCCGCCAGTACCTGTTGGGACGTGCCCGGCCGTGTCGGCAAGGACTGGATCGCCGCAGCGCAGGTCAACCGGCATGCGTTGGGCCCCTGTTTTATCTCGGCGGACGATGCTGCGCGTCACGCCCAGCTGCGTCTGGGCAATCGGCGCGATCAGGTTTACGGCGGGCTGATCCTGCGCCGCACCGATGGTCTGTATGTGGCGACTGAGCCGGTGGCCGTGTATGTGGAGAACTTCGCGCCGGGCTGGATTCGCCGGGATGAGCTGGTGGTGCAGTCGCAGTTTCTGGGCGGCAGTACGGCGGTGGCGCGTTATCACACACGACTGGCGGGTGAGCTGCCGTTTGCCTTGAGCGAGGGCGAGCGGGCGCTGTACCAGAACATGTTCAGTACGGATTTCCTGGGCGCCATGCTTGACGAGTCGCCGACAGCGTTGCGGTTTACCACGGGGCTGGAATACCTGTTTTGCGCGGATGGCGCGTTGCTCAGTGTTGCCACCGGGGGTGGCGCCCTTGAGCATGCGCTCGCCGCCAAATTGGCGGTGCGCGGCACGACCCATCCCAAACACAACGCGCTGGAGCAGGCGTTGCGCACCGGTACGCTGGCGCCCCGCGAGTACGTCAACCGAGTGGCGCGGGCACTGGTGTTGCGGGTGATCAAGGGCAGCGCGCAGTGGGGACGCCCGACGCGGGTGACTCAGTGGCAGGCCCCAACGCCGCTCACGCCGTTAACGGTGGACGGCGCCCTCAGCCCAGTGTTTGTGCAGTTGACCGATGCCCTGCAGTACGTGCACCGACAAAGCGGCGCGCGCCGGCAACTGACCTATGGCGCAGTGTTCAAGGTGCGCAACCTGGAGCTCTACCTGGCCAGCGTTCCTCAACCGGCGGGCAGCGCAGACCTGAACCTGGAACGGTTGCTGGTCGATGGCATGCCGCCGGTCGGTGTCGAGCTGTTGGGGCTGTATCTATGCCCGCCTGCACAGCCTGAGCAGTGGGTGGATGACCCCGTGTATCGTTACTTTGTCGCGCCCTCGGACCTGACGCGCGCGACGGGCTTCAAAGGCGGCAAGCGCAACGGCTACTTGCCGGTGTTTGTCGGGTGTACCGACGGTGCATGGCTGCGCTTGGCGCCGCACGCGGGCGCTGCGTGGCCGGCGTTCGAGAGTGTGCCGGTGCAGGCGTTGGCCTACGTGCACCACGTCGCAACGACCCTTGATATGACGGTCGTGCACAGCAGTGACGTGTGGGGCGCCAAGGGGCGGGTCGGTGCCGACTGGCAACCCCGGCACGCGGCACCGCGCCTGGACCCGGCGCTGGCGTTGGGCCCGCTGTTTTCCCACCCCGACGACGCAGCCCGCCATGCCCTGCGGCGGCTCGGGCGCGGGCGTGACGCGCCGTTCCTCGGCCTGGTGTTGGTGAACGCAACGTCCACCTCGTTCGTGGCCCTCGAACCGGTGCGTGACACCGGTATCGAATCGCCGTTGCCCGAGCGCCTGTTTCAGCTTGAGGGTAGCCTGCTCAACCCCTCGCCACCGGCGCCAGCGTATCCGTCTGGCTTCAAGTTGGTGGCAGTGCATCTGCTGTTTCAGCGTATGGCTGTCGACTCGGATGCCAGCGCCGCCGACCAGCGCCTGGGCGAGCATTTTGTCGCGCAGGCCACGCTGGGGTTCTATCGCGACTTGCTCAGGGTCAGCGGTGTGCGCGGGGCGTTCTGTTACCTGTCGACGCGCCAGAATGGCCTGCTCAAGTACGTGCCCCGGTTTACCGAGCGTGAAGCGCAACTGTTCAGCACGGGGATCTTTGGCTCGCCGCCGTTCCGCCCCACGCAGTGGCTGTCGCGCCTGGCTAGCGACGGTGTGCTCCAGGTGTTGGATCAGGACAACTACTGGACACGCCGCGGTGTGCTGACTGTGGATTGGACTGGGGAGGAACAGCCAGTCTGGCAGGTGCAGCCGGCCTATCCGCCCAAGGATGAGCTATGACCGCCTGCGCATCAGTCCGATAAAAAACAGCCCGCCAATCGCCGCCGTGGCCACGCCGATGGGCAGGTCTTCGGGGGCGATCAGGGTGCGTGCGGCCACATCGACCCAGACCAGGAACAGGCTGCCCAGCAGCGCACACACCGGTAGCAACCGGCGATGCTCGGCGCCCACCAGGCGCCGGGCGATGTGCGGGATCATCAGCCCGACAAAACCAATGGAGCCGCTGATGGACACCAGCACACCGGTTATCAGCGAGGCCACCACAAACACCTTCAAGCGCACGGCGCGTGCATTGAGGCCGAGGGTTACGGCGGTTTGCTCGCCGGCCATCAAGGCGTTCAATGGGCGGGCCATGCCCAACAATATCAATAGCCCCAGTAACACCGTGGCGGCAGGAACTGCCAGCAGTTCCCAGCGCGCCAGGCCCAAGCCGCCGAGCATCCAGAACATCACCGCCGACGCCGCGCGATGATCGCCCATGAACAGCAACAGATTGGCCGCCGCCATCATCACAAACGACACCGCCACGCCGCACAGCAGCAGGCGATCACTCTCCAGGCGCCCGTTGCGGCTGGCCACCGCCAGCACCACCAGCATGCTCGCCAACGCGCCGATGAACGCAGCGATGGGCAAGGTCAGCAGACCGACGATTTCACCCACATGCAGCACCACGATCACCGCGCCCAAGGTGGCGCCGGACGTTACGCCCAGCAGGTGCGGGTCGGCCAGCGGGTTGCGCGTGACGGCTTGTAACACCGCGCCGATCAAGGCCAACCCCGCGCCGACCAATGCGCCGAGCAACATGCGCGGGACGCGAATCAGCCAGACGATATGTTCCTGCCCAGCCGGCCAATTTATCTCGCCGATGCCCAAGGACTTGTACAGCATGATCCGCCACACCACGTCCACCGGCACCCGTGCTGGGCCGAAGCCCAGCGAGATGACGCAGGAAACCAGCAACACCGACACGAGGGCCGCGAGCAACAAGGCATAGCGACGGGTGATCATTCGCCGTGGAACCCCTTGGCCAGGGTTTCGACGGCCAGCACATTGTCGATGCCCGGTGTGGCTTGCACGTAAGGGATCACGATGAAGCGCTGGTTCTTGATCGCGTCTACAGCTTGCAGCGCGGGGTTGTTCAGCAGGAAGGCCTGCTTCTGCTCGGCGGTTATTTCGCTGTAATCAACGATCACGATGACTTGCGGGTTGCGTTCCACCACGGTTTCCCAGTTGACGCGGGTCCAGCTGGCGTCTACGTCGTCGAGGATGTTGCGCCCACCGGCCGCGGTGATCAGCGCCTGGGGCATGCCCAGGCGGCCGGAGGTCATGGCGCGGTCTTCGCCGCTGTCGTAGAGGAACACCCGTGGTTTATCGGCGGGCAGGTCTTTTTGCACCTCGGCGATTTGCGCCTGCATCTGGGCGATCAAAGTGTTGGCGCGGTCTTGCACGTCGAAGATCCTGCCCAGGTTGCGCAGGTCGTTATAGGTGTCTTCAAGCGTTGCGGCCGGGCGCTTCATCACGAAGGCGCAGGACTCGGTCAGTTCATACACGTTGATGCCCAGGGGTTGCAGGCTCGCTGGCGTAAGGTCGCCGCCGACGCGCATGCCGTAATCCCAGCCGGCGAAGAAGAAATCCACGTTGGCGTTGAGCAGGGTTTCCACCGACGGGTACTTGCTCGCCAGCTCAGGCAGGCCGTCGAGGGTCTCGGCCGTTTGCGGTGTGACTGACTTCCAACCCGTTATGCCGCTGTAGCCGGCCATGCGCGGCTTGAGGCCGAGGGCGAGCATCATCTGGGTCATGTTGATGTCGTGGCTGACTGCGTGCTTTGGCGCCTCTTGGAAGGTCACGTTGCGGTTGCAGCTCTTGATGGTCAGTGGGTAATGAGTGGCTTGGGCGTACGCTTGAGAGGCACCGCACAGAAACGCTATAGCCAACAGGGAACGCAGGGTCATGGTTGGGTTATCCAGGTAATGCGGGGGTAGCCGGACAAGGGGTGAGTGTCGATCAGCGCGTCGACACCAAACACATCGCGCAGCAACTGGGCCGTCAGCACTTCATGGGGCGTGCCGCTGGCGACGATGCGCCCGTGGTTGATCACGTACAGGCGATCACAGAACGCGGCGGCCAGGTTGAGGTCATGGATGCTGGCCAAAGTACCGATGCCCAGGCCCTTGACCAGCCTGAGCAGCTCCAACTGATAGCGCGGGTCGAGGTGGTTGGTGGGCTCGTCGAGGATCAGCAATTGGGGTTGCTGGGCCAGGGCGCGGGCGAGGATCACGCGTTGTTTTTCACCGCCTGAAAGGGTGGCGAAGGCGTGGTCTTCGAAGCCCTGCATGCCGACCGATTGCAAGGCGTGCTGGACCAACTGCCGGTCGTGCAGGGTGTCGCCATCGAACAGGCCTTTGTGGGGCGTGCGGCCCATGGCGACCACTTCATCCACCCGCAGGCCGAAGGCGTCGGGGAACTCCTGCAACACCACGGCGATGCGTTGGGCGCACCATTTGGCGCTTTGGTTCCACACGTTCTGGTGGTCGACCAACACGTCACCGCGCACCGGTTGGGTGAAGCGATAGGCGCATCGCAGCAGGCTGGTCTTGCCGCTGCCGTTGGGGCCGATCAGGCCGACGAATTCCCCCGCACCGACCTGCAGGCTGGCGTCACGCAGGTGGAACTGGTGGTGGCAGTGGCTGGTTGGGGACCAGTTGACGCCGGTGAGGGTGAGTGAAGTCATCAACATTCTCTGGCTCAGCGCAGATCAAAATGTGGGAGCGGGCTTGCTCGCGAATGCGGTGTGTCAGCCAATGCAGTAGTCACTGATCGACCGCATTCGCGAGCAAGCCCGCTCCCACATGGTTTTGTATTTTGTTCGATTAAAAGGTGTAGTCCGCCGTGACGAAGAAGGAGCGCGGCTCGCCCAGGATCCACTGTTGCCCGTCATTGTATTGGCTGACCGCATAGGTGCGATCAAACAGGTTGTTCAATTGCAGCCCCAGCGTGGTGTTTCGCATGGCCTTCCACGACACCGTGGCATCCACCACGGTATAGCTCGGCAGCTCATTCTGGTTGGCCATATCGGCATACCGCGCATCTACATACCGCACACCGGCCCCGGCGCGGATGTCGTCGGTCACGGCCTTGCTCAGCCACAGGTTGGCGGTGCGGCGTGGCACATCCACCGGGCGGTTGCCGTCGCGGGAGACTTGCGTGCCGTCAACGTCCTGGTTGAAGTCGTCGTATTGTGCGTGAACGATCGCTGCGTTGGCTTGCAGCTGCCAGGCATCGGGCAGTTGCAGGTCGAGGCTGGCCTCCAGCCCTCGGGAGGATTGCTGGCCGACTTGTTGCTGGTGGTCCGGGTCACCCGGGATGTCGGTGAGCAGCTTCGTTTTGACGATGTGATACGCCGCCAACGTCCATTCGCCACGCTGGTTCCAGAAGGCTTGCTTGATGCCGATCTCGGTCTGCTTGGCAGTGGACAGGTCGAACTGTTGCTGGCTCGGGCTCAGGGAAATCAGGCCGCCGACGCCATCGGTGCTGGTGGAATACTGGCCGTAGACCGAAGTATCTGGGGTGATCGCATACACCAGGCCGGCCTTCCAATTATTGCCGGTGAGGGTTTTGTCGGACTGAGCCCCGCTGCGCAAGTCATCGCGGTCAACATGGGCGTAGTCGCGACGGATGCCGGTGATCAACGACAGTTGGTCGGTGAGCTGCAGGCGGTTTTCGGCAAAGCCTGCGACGGTTTTGGTGGTGGTCGCGAACAGCGGCTGGAACGCGCTGCTGCTTGCAAACTGCCCCGGTGCCGGGTGGTTGATGTCGATGGGTTGGCCATCGGCAAAGCTGTCGGTAAACGGCGAGTTGCTGGCCAGGCGGAAGCGGATGCGGTTGTATTCCACGCCGGTGACGGTCTGGCTGTCGAGGCCGAACAAGGTGTGCTGGAAGGTGAAGGTCTGGCGATCGCCGACCTGTTCCTGGTTGTGCTTGATACCGTAGTTGCCACTGCGGGTGAGCTGGCCGTCGGTGAAATTGTAGTTCTCGGCGTTCTGCCAGCGGCGCTGGTTTTTCAGGTAGAACAGCTCGTTGGTGGCGCTGAGGTTGTCGCTGATTTGCCACTCGCCGGTCAAGCGCGTCCACTGGTCGTTGTAATGCTGGATGTCGTCGCTGACGTTGTAGTTTTTCTCGCGCAGGCCTTTGTGCAACTGGCCGTTGATCAGCGGCGTGCCGAAGTAGTTTTGCGGGCGCTGGTCGCCGTAATCGCTGGCCAACGTGAAGCTCAGGTTGTCGGCCGCCTGCCAGCGCAGCGCGCCGCTGACAAAGTCGCTGCTGGAGTCGCCACGGTCGATGAAACCGTTGCTGCGCAGGCGGTTGAGGTTCAGGCGATAGCTCAGGGTGTCGGTCAGCGAGCCGCCGCTGTCCAGAGCCTGCTGTTGGCGGTCATAAGAGCCGTAGCCTAGGCGGATATGGTTTTCGATCTCGCCTTCAAACGGCTTTTTCGGCACGGTATTGATCACCGCACCGGTGGCGCCTTCGCCGTACAGCACCGAAGCCGGGCCGCGCAGCACGTCCACGCGCTCCACCGACCAGGTGTCCACGGGGAAGGTCGAGGTGCCCATGCCCATGTACATGCGGTTGCCGTCGTAGAGCTGCATCACCGAACCCTGGCCGGTAAAGCCACGGGCCGACAACGAGGTGCCGCCGTCGCCCGGTGTGCCGGTGCGGCTGATGCCGGTGGCGCGGGAGATCGCGTCCTGCACGCTGGCATCACCGCGTTCGCGGATCTGCGTGCCGGTTTGGATTTCGACACTGGCGGGGGTTTGCAGGGCCGTGAGGTTCAGGCGCGAACCGGCGGTGGTCGGGGTCTTGGGGTCGACGCGTTCGTCATCCACGGGGGCTGCATGGACGGAGCTGGCGGGCAGCGTCAGGGCGTGGGCACTGGTATGCAAGGCGAGCAGGCACAGCCCGGACACGAGGTATTTGTTCATGGGGCGATCGGTCTTCTTGGAGGGTTGCCCGCCGCGGGGCGTGGCGGGCAACGAGGTAACGATAACGCAGAAAGTGTTATAAGTTAACACTTATTCCCTGCGCGACAACAGTCGCGCAAGGCTACAGAAGTGCTCTGTATCGGGCATCTCACAGGGTTCATAGCGAACCTGAGGCGGATTCATGTTGGCGGAAAAAACGCGACAGGATCAGGCGATCCAAGGCCCACACCGCGATCAGCGACGCCCCCACCAGCGGGAAAATAATCGCCAGCGCGAGCATGATCACCATCGCGGTTTTCCACTTTGGCAGGTCATGGCGTAGTGGCGGAACACCGAGACCGCCTTGGGGCCGACGCTTCCACCAGATCACCACGCCACTGACGGCGCTGAGCAAAATCATCAGGCAGATCAGCAACACGATCAGTTGGTTGACCCAGCCGAACATCTTGCCCTCATGCAGCATCACGCCCGTCTCGGTGGCCCGCGCCACCAGGTTGTAATGTTCCCAGCGCACATCGGCCAGGACTTTGCCGGTGTACTGGTCCACATGCAGGGTGGCGTCGTTGCGCGGGTCATCGGCGAAGACGGCGACGGTGAATACGCCGGTGGCGGTGGTGGGAAAGGTGATGCTGTAGCCGGGCTCGACCTTGCGTGCGGTGGCCAGGTCCACCACCTGTTGCAGGCTCACGGTGGGTGCGGCCGGGCCTGCGTGCATGGCGCCGTGGTTCATGTGTTCGGCGTGGTCGCCGGACATCGGCATCGGCGTGTTTTCCATGGCCCACGGCACGGTCTGTTGCGCTGCGGTGTTGAGCGTGCGCGCCTGTTGGTCGGACTGCGGCACGTCGGTCCACATTGCCGCCGGGAATTTATTCCACAGTTCAGCGTATTGCTTGCCCCAGAAGCCGGTCCAGGTCATGCCGCTGAGCAGCATCACCAGCAACAGCGCGGCGCCCCAGAAACCAGTGACCGCGTGCAGATCGCGCCAAAACACCCGCCCACGGGTATTGAAGCGCGGCCACAAAACACCCGCCGACGATTTGCCGCGCGGCCACCACAGGTATACGCCCGACACCACCAGCATCACCCCCCAACCAGCGGCGAGTTCGATCAGACGGTCGCCCACGGTGCCGATCATCAGCTCACCGTGCAGCGCACGGGCGATGGCTTGCAGGTTGTATTTGGCGTCCTGTTCGCCGAGGACGGTGCCGCGATAGGGATCGACGAATACCGTCACTTCGCTGCCGTTGTTATGCATCACGAATTGCGCGCTGCTGGTGGCGGTGGCCGGTGGCAGGTATTTGCTGATCGCACCTTGGGGGTAAGCGGCTTTGGTGCGTTGCAATAGCTCGTCGGCGCTCAGGGTGCGTTCCGCTGCCGGAACGGTGAGCAGGTTGCCGTACATCAGCGGGTCGAGCTGGGGTTTGAACAGGTAGATGATGCCGGTCAGGGCCAGCAGCACCATGAAGGGGGCAACAAAAAGACCGGCATAGAAGTGCCAACGCCAGGCCAGGTTGTAGAAGGATATTTTTTGCGTGTTCATCAGGCTTTTCTCCGCAAGGCTTGTGATTTATTTATTCGTGAACGCCAAACCTGTAGGAGCCGGCTGTTGTGGCGAGGGAGCTTGCTCCCGCTGGGCTGCGCAGCAGCCCCTAAAACCTGGGAGCAAGCTCCCTCGCCACAACAAACTCGCTCCTACAATGCGTTAAAAGCTCATATCGATTTTAGTCCACAGGGTGCGGCCAGGTTCCTTGATGGCCTGCGGGTCGTTGGCCGGGTAACCGAACCCGGCGTTGCCGGCCAGGTTCAAGTGCTCGGCGTAGGCCTTGCCAAAAAGGTTGTCCACACCGGTGCTGACCTTGAAGTTTTTGTTGATGCGGTACGCCGCATTCAGCGAGAACACGCCAAAGCCGCCGCTCTTGTCGAAGTCCTTGCCGACCACGTTGCCCTTGTTCTGGTCGATACGGTTTTGCGCCGCGACCACCCGCCACAAGGCGCCGGCGCTCCAGTCGTCTTCGCTGTAGGTGAGGCCCAGGCGGGCGTCCAGCGGCGGCATCTGCGGCAGTGCTTTGCCGTCGCTGCTGTTCTTGCCCCAGGCGTAGGCGAGGGTGGCGTCGGTTTTCCAGTTGCGCGTCAGCTTGTACGCCGCACCCAATTCACCGCCCATAATGCGGGCGTCGACGTTACGGGCCTGGGAGGTGGTGCCCATCATGCCGGGCTTGTAGTCGAACAGGATGAAGTCCTGCACGCGGCCGATGTAGGCCGAGGCCCAGGCTTCGAGGTCGTCAGCTTTGTACTGCGCGCCGAAGTCGAGTTGGGTGGTCTTCTCCGGCTTCACGCCGTCGAACGCGTTCACCGAACCGACTGCGCCGGTGTTCGGCGAGAACAGCTCCCAGTAGTCGGGGAAACGTTCGGAGTGGCCGAGACCGGCGTAGAGAGTGGTGTTGTCGATGTCATGCTCATAGCGCACAAAGCCTGAAGGCAACGTATCGGCGCGGGTCTTGTCGACAGTGGCGCTGGTTTGCCGGAAGTCCTTGGCAGAAGCGCGGTCGAGTCGGGCGCCGGTGATCAGCCGATCACGCTCGGCGGCGTACCAGGTGAGTTCGCCGAACACGCCGTAGTTATGGAAGTTGGCGTCCTTGGTGCGCGGCAATGCCTTGTAGGTGTCGATGCCCATGCTGCTGCGCTGGCGGTGTTCGTTGGTCTGGGCATCCAGGCCGCCGATCAGTTGCACATCCTCCCAGCGCCAGGTGGCCTTGACCCGTGCGCCGAGGGTGCGGCGGTCGACGTTGGAGGCCATGGGCCCGGCCATCATCCCGGTGCCCGACGGCGTGCGCAGGCTGTAGTTGTCCATCACATGGTCGGCGTAGTTGTAGTAGACCTGGGCTTCGACCTTGTCCAACACCTCGCCGATGTTGGACTTTTCAAAGCGCAGGCCCAGGCTTTCGCGCAGGAACTGCGAGCCATCCATGCCGCGCCCGGCGTAGCGCGCTTCACCATCGCCACGGCCAGCGGTGAGTTCCAGCAGGGTGTCGGCGTCGGGGGTGAAACCGACGGCTACGTCGCCGTTCCACTTGTCGTAGCGCGAGGCGACGGTGTCGTTGTTGCCGCCTTTGTAGTCGTCGGCATGGGCTTGGTTGCCGATCACCCGCACATAGCCCAGCGGACCTCCGGCCGCGGCATCGATGACCTTGTCGAAGCGCCCGTTGGAGCCGGCCAGCACACTGGCATTGAGGCGTGTACCCAGTTCACCGAAGTGCTCCGGTTCTCGGTCGAACAGGATGGTGCCGGCAGAAGCGCCCGGGCCCCAGAGTACAGTTTGCGGGCCTTTGATCACGGTGAGCTTGTCGTAGGTTTCCGGGGAAATGTATGAGGTGGGCGCGTCCATGCGGCCGGGGCAGGCGCCGAGCATCATGCTGCCGTTGGTGAGGATATTCAGGCGCGAGCCAAACATGCCGCGCAGCACCGGGTCGCCATTGGTGCCGCCGTTGCGCACCAGGGCAAAGCCGGGGATGGTCTTGAGGTAGTCGCCGCCATCGCTGGCGGGCACCGGTTGGCGCGGGTCTTTGGGGTTGGTGATCACGGTCAGCGGTGAGCTGGGGGCAATCGCAGTGATCACCGTGGGGCTCAGTTCATGTTCGTCGTGCTCATCGGCATGGGCCAATGGGATCAGCAGTGCGCCGCATAGAACGGCAAAGCGGGTGTCAGCAGAAAACCTGGACATGACAAATTCCATCAATCAATCGTAAACAACACGGCCAGCAGCCTGCGGCTGTCTGTCTAAAGTCGGCCGGTGTGAAGTAGCGCTATGTGAAGTGCTTACGAGGCGATGGGCGGCGCGCGGCTGCGGGCGCCGGGGAAGATGCTCTGCCGGGCATGGCCCAGGCGTGTGGCGGGGGTAAGGGCGTTGGCGGGGGGAGGGGCGTTGAGGGTGAACGTTGAAACGCCACCGGGCAGGGCGGGGCAACTGTAGAGCAGGTCGCAGTAGCCGCACTTGGACCAGAGGGCGTGGTGTTCGTCAGGCGCTTTGGGGTGATGGGATTCGCCGTGGTCCATCGGCATGTCCATGGACATGCTCATCGACATACCGGCGTGATGATCCATCGGCATCGCTTGGGAAATCAGCGGACCGATAAAGATCATCAGCATGGCGAACAGGCTGACCCAACTGCCGCGTCTTAAGCGCGAGTGGGGAGAGAGCCTGGCGCGAGGGGCGCCCATCGAGTGTCAGCCTATTGCGGGTGCTTGTGCGCGTGGCTGGCCATGGGCGGCACCTTTTGCACCGACACTTGCACCTCGACCTTGCCGGCCTTTTCGAAGGTGAGGGTCAGCGGGAACTGCTTGCCATCGGCCAGCAGGCTGCGGTCTTTGAGGCCCACCAGCATGACGTGATAGGCCATGGGCGCAAACGTCAGGTCGCCCTTGGCCGGAACGGCGACGCTGGGCACTTGCTGCATCTTCATCAGGTCGCCCTGCATCACGTGCTCATGCAGCTCGGCCTTCTCGGCCACAGGCGTGTCGACGCTGAGCAGGCGGTCTGGGGTAACGCCGGTGTTGTGAATGACGAAGTATGCCGCGACGGTCGGCGCATTCGGTGGCAACTCCTGGGACCAGGGATCGCTGACCAGCAGGTCGCCGGCCTTGTAGTCATCGGCATTGGCAGCACTGAACACCGGCAGCAACAACGCGGCCAGAAGCAGGGAAGATTTGAGCATGGCAGTTCTCCAAAACGGGTTTAAACGCAGTTCACTTGCGAATAAATCAGACCGTTGGAGAGGCGCGTGGGTTGAGGCTCGGCCATTGCTGGCGCGGGGTCGGGTTTTGCAGCTGGGGCGCCGGCATGCTCTGCGACGTGTTGAATTGAGTGACGTACAGCTGCGGCACATGCCCCGGCAGCGCAACTAAAGGCGCCGAACCCGAGCAGCACCAGCAATGCTGCATGGCCGAATGATCATCCTGTTGCGGCGCCGGAATCTCCAGCTTGCCCAGGGCGATGGTCTTGAGGCTGGCGCCATTGGAGGAGCAGAAACCGCCCCACATCAGTTGCTTGACCG
This sequence comes from Pseudomonas sp. 18175, assembly GCF_050432925.1. NCBI lineage: Bacteria > Pseudomonadati > Pseudomonadota > Gammaproteobacteria > Pseudomonadales > Pseudomonadaceae > Pseudomonas > Pseudomonas sp. 18175. The sequence goes on from NZ_JBKFTO010000010.1 coordinate 186,289, forward strand.
GGTCATCCGACTGCTGCATTGCACCGGCCAGCGGCATGGCAAAGGTATTGAACAGCACTGCGAAGCAGGCGATCCAGACGATTGCAAAGCGTTGACGGGCCATGGCGGACAATCCGTAGGGTTAAACGATCAGGCGGGTATTTAGCCTGATCGTAGGGGATAAGTAAAAAGGGGGGCTGTGGTTTGGTGTCGCAGTCGTATCAGACCGCCGTGGCGTGAAGTTTGAGGCCCAGCGCTTTCATGACTTTCATGATAGTCGCGAACTCGGGGTTGCCAGTGGTGGAGAGGGCTTTGTACAGGCTTTCTCGTCCGAGGCCAGCGTCGCGGGCTACTTGGGTCATGCCTTGGGCGCGGGCGATGTCGTTCAAGGCGGTGCGAATCAACAGTCCGTCACCTGCATCGTCTTCGAAACAGGTCTCTAGATACGCGGCCATTTCCAGTGGGGTTTTCAAGTATTTTGCCGCGTCGAAGCGGGTAAAGGATTCGCTCATGAGTCAGTCCTCATTTCCAAGATTTAATGCCAGTTGTTTTGCAAGCTTGATGTCCCGATCTTGTGTTGATTTGTCACCACCGATCAGCAGGAGGTAAACCACCGCGTGTCGACGAGTGAAGTAAACGCGATACCCCGGACCATAGTGGATCCGCATTTCGGACACGCCGTTACCTACGGGTTCGCAGTCACCGAAGTTACCTGCCTCTGCCATGCGTATTCTTTTGATAACACGCACTTTTGCGAATGGATCTCGAACGGCGTCCAGCCATTTGACAAACTCAACGGATTCATCGAATTCAATCATCTCGAATCGTATTCCTTGGGATACATCTTGGCAAGATACGATGCGCTGTAAAAGCAGGCATCCCCACTGCGGCTGGTTGACTCAAAACCGCGAGCGGGGAGGTTAGGGCGGGGGCTTTTGGCTGAGCTAGCCAGCTAGTTCGGAAAGGTTTGTAGGGGGATTCGAAACCCTCGCCTCGGCCAACGCATTGAGCTGCGATCTGGCGTTTGGTCTGGAAGGTTCGAAACGAGAGCAATTGCTGGGCGTTGCGCAATTGATTGAGTTGGCGCAGTTGCTCGCCGATCGTGTGCACGAGGGTTTCGGATCGGCGATAACGGCAGCCTGACAATACAGTCCAACTGTGGGAGCGGGCTTGCTCGCGAATGCGCAGTGTCAGCCAATAGATTTGGTGACTGACACACAGCTTTCGCGAGCAAGCCCGCTCCCACATTAGATTTGTGGTGTTTAGAGAGTGGTGATTGCCTGTAGCAGCGCAGGCACGCTGGTGAATTCTCGGTCCACCGCAGCCAACACCGGCCGCTTCAACACCAACACCGGCACTCCACGCTCCCGCGCCACTTCCAGCTTCGGCTCGGTTGCGGTGCTGCCGCTGTTCTTGCTGATCAACACATCAATGCCGCGCCGCTCGAACAACGCCCGCTCATCCTCAATCAAAAACGGCCCCCGTGCGCCAATCACTTCGCAGCGCTCATTGCCCGGATACACATCCAATGCGCGCAGTGTCCAGAATTGCTCCGACGGGATTTCATCCAGGTGCTGCAACGGCTCACGGCCCAACGTGAACAGCGGGCGCTTGAACGGTTTGAGTGCTTCAATCAACGAGGCCCAATCGCTGACCTCGCGCCAATCATCCCCCGCCTGCGGCTGCCACGCCGGACGGCGCAACGCCCAACAAGGCACGCCGCTCAACTGCGCAGCCTCGGCAGCATTGCGGCTGATCTGCGCCGCATATGGGTGGGTCGCGTCGAGAATCAGGCCAATCCCTTCATCCCGAACAAACTGCGCTAGGCCCTCAGCCCCGCCATATCCGCCAACGCGTACTTGGCAGATCAGGTCAGTGGGCACCCGTCCAACCCCGGCCAGGCTGTAGATATGTTCCCGGCCCAGGGTGCGGGCGATGGCGAGGGCTTCCGTCACGCCCCCCAGCAGCAAGATACGTTTCATAGCGGCTTGACCACGTCCAGCAAGGTGATCGGCAACGCTTGCCGCCAGGTATCGAACGCCCCCAACGCTTGCGCCTGGGCCACGTGGATGCGGGTCAGTTCGCCGCCATGCTGGGCGCGCCAGTTCATCAAGGTCATTTCACTTTGCAGGGTCACAGCGTTGGCGACCAATCGGCCGCCCGGCCGCAGGTGTTGCCAACAGGTGTCGAGCACGCCGTCGCGGGTGACGCCGCCGCCGATGAAGATGGCGTCCGGGGCTTCCAGGCCTTGCAGCGCGTCCGGTGCCTTGCCACGGATCAGTTGCAAACCGGGCACGCCAAGGGCGTCGCGGTTGTGTTCGATCAGGCCTTGGCGGCCTTGGTCGGCTTCAATCGCCAGGGCGCGGCAGCTGGGGTGGGCGCGCATCCACTCGATGCCGATGGAGCCGCTGCCCGCGCCCACGTCCCACAGCAGTTCGCCGGGCATGGGGGCAAGGCGGGCGAGGGTCATGGCGCGTACATCGCGTTTGGTCAGTTGGCCGTCGTGTTTGAAGGCCGAGTCGGGGAGCCCCGCCAGACGTGACAGGCGCTGCGTCTGCGGATCGGCCACGCAGTCGATGGCAACCAGATTCAAATCGGCGACTGAGTTGTGTTGCCAATCAACCGCCAACCCATTGATGCGCCGCTCGTCGGTGCCACCCAGATGTTCAAACACACTCAACCGGCTCGGCCCAAAGCCGGCTTCAGCCAACAACGCAGCAATCAACGCCGGGCTTGCGCCGTCATTGCTCAACACCAACAACCGCACACCACTGGCCAGGTGCGCATTCAACGCCGCCAACGGCCGGGCCACCACGGACAGCGTCACCACTTCCTGCAACGGCCAGCCCAACCGCGCCGCCGCCAACGACATCGATGAAGGCGCCGGCAAGATCAGCAACTCGTCCGCCGCCACCTGCCGCGCCAAACTGGCGCCCACGCCATAAAACATCGGATCACCACTGGCCAGCACGCACACAGGCTCACCGCGCCGCGCCAGCACCGGCGCCAGGGAAAACGGGCTCGGCCACAACTCCCGCTCACCACGAATACACACCGGCAGCAGGTCCAACTGGCGCTGAGCACCTATAATCCGCGTGGCGCGCAACAGGGCATGCCGGGCATTTTTGCCCAGCCCCTTGAAGCCGTCTTCACCGATGCCTACAACCGTCAGCCAGGGCGACATAAAGATTCCTTGAACGACATCCGACGGGCAGGCTTTTCATGCCGCCGGACAAAGCAGGCATAATACCGCGCCTTTACCCGTCAACCGGTAGCCCTGTGAACCCAACGCCCGCTGTGAATACCTTGCGCCCCTCGGCTTGTCCGGGGTTGCTGCGTATTGTCCAGGCGCTGGACGGCGGCATTTGCCGGATCAAATTGGCCGGTGGCTCCATCACCGCAGAGCAGGCCCATGCGGTGGCGGATGCGGCTCACGCCTATGCAGGCGGGGTCATCGAGGCAACCAACCGCGCCAACCTGCAGATACGCGGTATTGGCACTGAGGAGAACGGATTAATTGCGATGTTGCTGGCGGCTGACCTCGGCCCCAACAACGCCGCCGGTGACGATGTACGCAACCTCATGCTCAGCCCCAGCGCCGGTATCGACCCGCAGATGCTGTTCGACACCCGCCCGCTGGCCGAGCAGATCCTGGCTACCCTGCAAAATCATCCGCGCTTCCATGAGCTGTCGGCCAAGTTCGCCGTGCAATTGGATGGCGGCGAGGCCCTGGCGATGCTCGAACATCACCATGACCTGTGGCTGTCGGCATTTGTGCGAGATGGCCAGACGCTGCTTGCGTTCGGGCTTGCCGGTTGCCCAGGGCTGGATGCGCCAATCGCCGCCGTGCCGCTGGGGCAGGGCCACGCACTGGTGGTGGCCGTGCTGGAAGCGTTTCTCGACCTCGCCACGCCAGAGCAGACCCGTATGCGTCATCTGGCTGTGGATAAGTTATTGAGCCACCTCAGCCTGCCGTTGCTGCCGACGGACGGCTTCAAACACCCGCCCAGCGGCGCCTTGCTGCACCTCGGTACTTATCCACAGGTGCAGAAGAATCAGTTTTACGTGGCGGCGATCGCTCCCTTGGGTCGCCTGGATTCGACGATGCTCAAAGGCGCCGCGCAACTGGCCAGCGACTACGGCGACGGCACATTGCGCTTCACCCCTTGGCAAGGCGTGCTGCTGCCTTACGTGGAAAAGCCTCACGCCGTCACCAAACGCCTGGCGCAGCTTGGTTTTCTGTGTTCAATCGACCAGCCTCTGGCGCACATGACCGCCTGCACAGGCTCCAGCGGCTGTGGCAAGGCGTTGGCCGACACCAAGGCCGATGCCGTGCAACTAGCGGCGTTGCAACCGGGGCACGATGTGCACTTGTCCGGCTGCCCCCGTTCCTGCGCCGCCGCGCACACGGCGCCCGTCACCTTGTTGGCGGTGAGCCCCGGCCACTACGACCTCTATTTTCGCGATGCAGCCGAGCCAGGTTTCGGCCGGCTGCACGCGCGCACCCTTTCTATTGAAGCGACGGGCGCCTTGCTGCGCGCCCGCCCACGGAGCAACACCGATGATTGATTACATCCGCGACGGTCAGGAGATCTATCGCAACTCCTTCGCCATTATTCGCGCGGAAGCCAACCTGGACCGTATCCCGGCTGATCTGGAAAAACTCGCAGTGCGGGTGATCCATGCCTGCGGCATGGTCGAGGCCATCGATGGCCTGCAATTCTCCGAAGGCGCGGGCAAGGCTGGGCGCGATGCGCTGGCAGCGGGCGCGCCGATTCTGTGCGATGCGCGGATGGTCTCCGAAGGCGTGACCCGTGCGCGCCTGCCAGCCAATAACGAAGTGATCTGCACCCTGCGCGACGACAGCGTGCCGGAGCTGGCGCGGGAGTTGGGCAACACCCGTTCCGCCGCCGCCTTGGAGCTGTGGCGCCCGCACCTGGAAGGCAGCGTGGTGGTGATCGGAAACGCGCCGACGGCGCTGTTTTACCTGCTGGAAATGATTGACGCTGGCGCACCGAAACCGGCGCTGATCCTTGGTTTTCCGGTGGGCTTTGTCGGCGCCGCCGAATCCAAGGCAATGCTGGCCGCCGACAGTCGTGGCGTGCCATTTGTGATTATGCAGGGTCGCCTGGGCGGCAGTGCCATGGCCGCCGCTGCGGTAAATGCCCTGGCCACGGAGGTCGAATAATGCAGGCTCGCGGACGTTTGATCGGCCTGGGCGTAGGCCCAGGTGACCCGGAACTGATCACCCTCAAGGCCCTGCGCCTGCTGCGTGAATCGCCAGTGGTGGCGTACTTCGTGGCCAAGGGCAAGAAGGGCAACGCCTTCGGCATCATCGAAGACCACTTGGTGCCACAACAGACCCTGATGCCGCTGGTGTACCCGGTGACCACCGAGGTGCTGCCAGCGCCGATGTCCTATGAGCAGGTGATCAGTGATTTCTACGACGCCGCCAGCGTCGACGTCGCCGCGCACCTGGATGCCGGCCGTGATGTGGCGGTGATCTGCGAAGGCGATCCGTTCTTTTACGGCTCCTACATGTACCTGCATGACCGCCTCGCCGAGCGCTACGAAGCGCAAGTCATCCCTGGCGTGTGCTCGATGCTGGGCGGCGCCTCGGTACTGGGTGCGCCGTTGGTGTATCGCAACCAGAGCCTGTCGGTGCTCTCGGGCGTGTTGCCCCATGACGATCTCAAGCGCCGCCTGGCGGATGCTGACGCGGCGGTGATCATGAAGCTGGGACGCAATTTCCCCAAAGTGCGCCAGGTGCTCGAAGAACTCGGCCTGGCCGAACGCGCGCTGTATGTGGAGCGCGCCACCATGGCCAACCAGAAGATCGTGCCGTTGAATCAGGTGGACCCATCGTCGTCGCCGTACTTCTCGCTGATCATCGTGCCCGGTGAACGGTGGCAAGGTTGATGAGCCCGGCGATTGTCATTCTGGGCCAGGGCAGCCTGGCCACTGCGCGCAAGATCCAGCAGGTTTACCCTGGCGCGTTGATCCACGGCTTGGCGGGCCGCGTTGAAGGTGCGGATTTGGGCTACAACGAATTTGGCGCGACCCTGCGTCAGCTGTATCAACAGGGCACGCCGCTGATTGCGCTGTGTGCGGCGGGTATCGTTATTCGTACGCTGGCGCCGCTGCTACTGGAAAAAGGCGAGGAACCTGCCGTGCTGGCTGTCGCCGAAGACGGTAGCGCGGTGGTGCCGTTGCTGGGTGGCCTGGGCGGTGTGAACGTCATGGCGCGGGAAATCGCTGCGGCCTTGGACGTGGCGGCCGCGATCACCACCAGCGGCGAGTTGCGCTTCGGCACTTGCCTGCTCAACCCGCCGAACGGTTATGAGTTGGCCGATCTGGAGCTGGGCAAGCGCTTCGTCTCCGATTTGCTGGCCGGCGAAAGCGTGCGCATCGAAGGCGCCGCGCCGTGGCTGGATCAGGCCAACCTGCCCCAGGACCAACAGGCCCGCCTGGCGATTCACGTGGGCAGTGCCGAGCGCAAGGCAGTGGCCAATGAGTTGCTGATCTATCCAAAAAACGTGAGCGTAACCTGCAAGCCCGGCGCGCAATTGGCCGAGCGTGTACGCATGGCGTTGCATGAGGCAGGAATCGCCGTGCAATCCCTGGCGTGCCTGCTGGCGAGCGACAGGCAGATGGCCGAAGTGTCGTTGCATGAAGCCGCGTTGGAACTGGGTGTGCCGCTGCGTTTCACGGGCGTCAATCAGCAAGCCGATATCGTCATCGACGTTGCCGAACAGCCGCTGGACCTGACGCAAATGGGCCGCGCGCGTGGCCGTCTTGCCGTCATCGGCCTGGGTCCAGGCGCTGCCGAGTTGATGGTGCCGGCAGTGAAGGCCGAACTGGCGCGCTGCACGGATGTTTTGGGTTATGAAACCTACGTACGCATGGCTGGCCCGTTCCGGGACGATCAAGTGCAGCACTGCACCGATAACCGCGAAGAAATGCAGCGTGCCCGCCATGCGTTCGAACTGGCGGCACAAGGTCGTTCGGTGGTGGTGGTGTCGTCCGGCGACCCTGGCGTATTTGCCATGGCCGCAGCGGTGATCGAGGCATTGCACGAATCCAGCGACCCGGCCTGGCATCAGGTTGACCTGCAAATCCTGCCGGGCGTGTCGGCCTCCCTGGCCACTGCCGCCCAGGCGGGCGCGCCATTGGGGCATGACTTCTGCGTGATGTCGCTGTCGGACAACCTCAAGCCTTGGTCGATCATTGAAAAACGCCTGGACCTCGCGTCCGAGGCCGACCTGGCGCTGGCGTTCTACAACCCGATCTCCCGTTCACGACCGTGGCAGTTGGGCCGCGCCCTGGAGATCGTGGCGCTGCACCGCACGCCTGAAACACCGGTGGTGTTGGGCCGCGATATCGGCCGCCCTGGCCAGACCCTGCGCGTCACCACCCTTGGGCAACTGACGCCCGAGCAGGTGGACATGCGCACCATGGTGTTGATCGGTTCGTCCACCACCTGTGTATTCCCACGCGCCGATGGTGGTAAGTGGGTGTACACGCCACGTTGGTACGGCGAAAAACCGGTGTCCTGAAACGACCCGGCCATTGTCGGAAAGCTCCGAATGACACTGGGTGATTGCCCACTGTTGTTCGGGGCTTTTTCTTTTTTTACCAGCGAAATTCAAAGAGGTCCCGCGATCGCTGGGCTGCATGATCCGAGGTGCTGCGCCAAGGCATGTTTGTGGCATGGAAAGCCTGTCGGCGGCTGGTCTAGTGTTGAAGCAAGCCCCATGTTGGGGTGCTTGTGGAGAACCAAAAATGGAGCGACATCACAGAAGGATCAACAGTGCAAAACGGCGCAAACTGATTGCGGCCTACAAGCTGCCGGGGGCGCCGGGATCGCATCCGACCTTGCCGGTAGACACTGAGTGCGACAGCAATGCGGCGGTGGTGAACAACGGTGTGATCTCGTTTGTGGAGGGCATGTCGGCGTTGAATCGTGAGTACATTCGCAAGAGTTACTTGCTTGCCAGCAGCTACGTGAGCGATGTGCTGAAGATTCAGCGCGGCACCGAGGGTTGGTACGACGAATTTATCAAGGTCATGATCAGCCTGGGTTGGCTGCCGGTGCGCAGCAGCTTTGAGCGGGTCTCCAGCACCGGTAAGGGCCTGACGGTCCAGTTGGCGGCGCTGAATATGATTACGGCGATGTTGGCCTCGACGTCGCTGGCGGGGCCACTGCTCAATGCGCTGCCCAAGCTGGCGGCCGATGCACTGGAAGCGCTCAAGCAACAACCGGCATCGTTTGAGTTGTTCAAGCGAAATAGCACGGTGCATCAGGGGGGCGACTTTGGCCTGGCGTCTTGTGCCGAAAATGCGGGCGAAGTGATGATGGTACTGGTGACCTATAGCTCGCACGGGGTGAGCAAACAGGTGGGGCTGCCGTTCTTGGAATGGGACAGTTCCACATTCGAGGCGTTTAGCGGGCAAACCTGCCTGGTGCTGAATACCTCGGTGGTCAACGAAAAAACCATCCAACTGATGCGCGAGAGCGCGGGCGACAAGGTGCAACTGGCAATCGCCAAATACCGGATCTAAGGCACCAGGTAGCCACGCACTCCGGTAAAGATGATCTGTGCGGCCAGGGCACAGACGAACAGGCCCATTAAGCGGCTGACAATCTGCAAGCCCTGGTCGCCGAGAATCCGTTCGATACGGTTGGACAGGTACAACACCACGCCCACCGTAAGGCTGGCCAGGGCAATGCTGAGGATGGCGGTGAGCTTGTCATCCCAATGGGGCTGGCTCACGCCCATCACCAGCAGCGCACCGATGGTGCCGGGGCCGACGGTGAGGGGGATGGTCAGCGGCACGATGGTCACGTCCTGCTGCACGTTGTCGCTCTGCACCGCCGATTTGCCTTGGGCCATGCCCAGGGCGGAGATAAACAGCACGCTGCCGGCGCCGATGCGGAAGGCATCCACAGTGATGCCGAACACACTGAAGATCACCCGGCCGAACAGGTAGAGCAATATGCTCGACACCAGGGTCGCCAGCGCCACTTTCCACGCCAGGCGGCGCCGCTCTTTGCTGGAGTAGCCTCGGGTAAGGCTGATAAAGCAGGACAGCACAAAGAACGGGCTGTAGAGCACCAGCATTTTCAGGTAGACGCTGAATAACACGTGGAGCATGGAGGGTGGCTCGCAGGAGGAAAGTGTGGAGAGTCTATCAGGCGAGAGAGATCAAATGTGGGAGGGGGCTTGCTGTGGCGAGGGAGCTTGCTCCCGTTCGACAGCGAAGCTGGAGCCGGCTTTTTGGGGGCGCTTCGCACCCCAGCGGGAGCAAGCTCCCTCGCCACAAAAAGCCCTCCCACAGTTAACTGCGTTTCAAGTTAAGAAGGTGCGTGCTCGGGGCGTTGTTGGCGCTGGGCAACCCAGTACTCCACCAACTCGCGCAACTGCGACAACTCCACCGGCTTGGCCATATGCCCATCCATTCCGGCCTGGCGTGCACGTTCTTTATGCTCCGACAGGATATGCGCCGTCAGCGCCACCACCGGCGTACGAATCCGCTGGTGGCTGACTTCCCATGCCCGCAGTTGCTGGGTCGCCGAGAAGCCATCGAGGATCGGCATTTCGCAGTCCATCAGCACCAGGTCATAGCGCTGGGCTTTCATCGCTTCCAGGGCTTCCTCACCATTGCTGGCGGTGTCCGGGTTAAGGTTGAGTTTGCCGAGCATGCCGCGAATCACTTTGGTGGAGATGCTGTTGTCTTCGGCCACCAGAATGCGGAAGTCCGCAGGTACGGTAACGGCCGCCGGTGCGCTGAGGACCGCGCGCTGCGGGGCGCCGCCTTTGCTGCGCTGGGCAAGTTCGTCGGCCAGGGTGGTCTTGAGGGTATAGCCGGCCACCGGTTTGGCGAGGATGCGCTTGATCCCGCAGTTGCGCGCGATGATCTTGCTCGGCGCATTGCTGATGCCGGTGAGCATGATCAACAGGATGTCGTGGTTAAGGCTTGGGTCTTCCTTGATCTTCGCCGCCAGTTGCATGCCGGTCATGCCAGGCATGTTCTGGTCCAGCAGCACCACGTCGAAGTAGTCGCGCAAGTGCGCCTTGGTGCGCAGTAGCGCCAGGGCTTCCTTGCCCGATGGCACGGCGCTGACGTTCAGGCCCCAGGCACTGCATTGCTGCACCAGCACTTTGCGGCAGGTGTCGTTGTCGTCCACCACCAGTACACGTGCGTCCTTGAGTGGGCCGTCGAGGTCGGAGGTGGGATGTTCCAGGCGTTCCGGGTCCAGCGGCAAGGTCAGCCATAAGGTGCTGCCCTGATGGCTGCCGCTCTTGATGCCGAACTCGCCGTTCATCAATAGGATCAACTGGCGGGCGATAACCAGGCCCAAGTGGCCGCTCAGGCGGGTGGCCGAGAGGAAGTTCTTGCTGTGCAGTTCGCTGTGCAGCAGCGCGTCGCGCTCGGCAGCTTCCATCGGCAGGCCGCTGTCTTGCACGGCGATGCGCAGGCGCGGCTTGGTGCTGCGGTCGTCCAGCGCCACCACGATCAGCACTTCGCCTTCGTCGGTTTTTTGCAGGGCGTTTTCTAAAAGGCTCAGCAGCGCCTGGCGCAGGCGCGTGGGGTCGCCACTGATGACGCGGGGCACCTGGGGCTGGATAAAGCTGATCAGCTCGACATTCTGCTGCTCGGCCTTGGCGCGGAAGATACTCAGGCAGTCATCGATCAGCGCATTGAGGTCGAACTGCACGTCGTCCAGTTCGATCTGACCGGATTCGAGCTTGGAGATGTCCAGGATTTCGTTGATCAGTGTGAGCAGTTCATTGCCCGCGCTGTGGATGGTCTGCACGTAGTCGCGTTGTTTGACCGACAGCGGTGTGCCCAGCAACAGTTCGGTCATGCCCAGCACGCCGTTCATGGGGGTGCGGATTTCGTGGCTGATCTTGGCCAGGAACTCGGCTTTGGCGGCGATCTCGGCATTGCTGGCCGCCAGGTCGCGGCTGAGGCTGAAACGCGCTTCCACAATCGCACGCTGACGTTCGCCCAGGGCCAGGCTCATCAACAGGCCGCTCAGGCAGATAAAGCCCAGTAGGGTCAGGATCAAGCCCTGTGGCGCCAGCAATGTGAGGCCAAGCAGGGCGGGCAGGATAATCAGCGTACCGATGTTGAACACCACCATCGCCGCCACGAACAGGCGCGCCGGGCGGTAGCCTTTCTGCCAGTGATAGGCCGACACAAACAGCATGCTCAAGCCGGCCAACGCCACCAGGGCGTAGGTGATGATGTTCAGCGGCAAGGTGTTGACGAACAGCAACAACAGGCCGCACAGCACGATAAGCAGGATGTCGGCCATCAACAGCTTGTTCAGCGGGTGTGGGCCCAGGGGCATGAAGAAGCGGTAGGCAAACATCAGCCCGCACGGTGCGGTGAGCAGCAGCGCCAAGTAGGCACCGGGGGTTTGGATGGCGTGCCAGTTCGGCAGCCACGGGCCCACCAGGTTGAGCAGCAGCGCCAGGCTGAGCATCAACAGCACTTCGCAGGCCGCCAGCCACAGGCTGCTGCGTGAGCGGTGGTAGGCGAAGCGCGTGAGGTTATGCAGGATCAGCATCAGCAGACAGCCGAACAGCAGGCCGTAGATCAGCGTCTGGGTCTGGTCGGCAGCGGCGAGTACGGCCGGTTCCAAGGTGATATAGGGGCGCAGCTCGTGTTCCGAGACCAGGCGCAGGTAGACCTCAAGGGGTTTGGGGCTCTGGGGCATCGGCAGCATGAAGTCGCTGCTGGGCAGCGGGCGTTCAGCCTGGGGCTGGCGTGTGCCGGTGCTCTGTTGTTCCACCAGGGTGTCGCCGTCAAGCACGTAGAGGCTCAGGTGGGACAGGTCCGGGGCAAACACCCGCAGGATCTGCTCATGCTTACCCGGTTGCAGCTTGAAACGCACCCACAACGCACCGTCCGGCGCCGCGGCGGTGATCCGGTCCAGTTCGATTGGGCTGAATTGATTGGTGTAGCGCGAGGAGCGGATGTCGCTCAGTTGCAGATCGGCTTGTTCATCGAGCAATACTGCCCAGCCACTGCCTTGCGCGGCGGCTTGGGCCGGAAACAGGCAGAGCAGCGTCAGCAGACTGACAGTAAAACCTATGGCGATCCTGAGCCAGCGCACGGCGAAATCCCTTCGTAGGTTGATGCACGGGGTTAACTATGCGCGGGAGGCTTTTGTACGGCAAGGGCCAGAGGCCCTTGCCTAACCGAACGGATAGCTACTGACGCCTGCTACTTACTGGTTTTCGCCCCGTTCACGGGCGATGGCGCGGTAGCCGATGTCCTTGCGGTAGAAACAGCCGTTCCAGTCGATTTTCGCGGCCAGCTTGTACGCCTGCTGTTGCGCGGCGTCGACACTGGCACCCATGGCGGTAGCGCACAGCACACGGCCACCGGCGGTCACGACCTTGCCATCCTTGAGCGCGGTGCCCGCATGGAACACCTTGCCTTCCAGCGTAGCAGCCGCGTCCAGGCCTTCAATCACATCGCCCTTGGCGTAGTCGGCAGGGTAACCACCGGCCGCCAGCACGATACCGACGCTTGGGCGTGGATCCCACTGCGCTTCAACCTTGTCCAGGGCCTGGGCCAGGGCGGCTTCCACCAGCAATACCAGGCTCGACTGCAGGCGCAGCATCACTGGTTGGGTTTCCGGGTCGCCGAAGCGGCAATTGAACTCGATGACTTTCGGGTTACCGGCTTTGTCGATCATCAGGCCGGCGTAGAGGAAACCGGTGTAGACATTGCCTTCGGCGGCCATGCCACGCACGGTTGGCCAGATCACCAGGTCCATGACGCGCTGGTGAACGTCAGCCGTCACCACAGGGGCAGGGGAGTAAGCACCCATGCCGCCGGTGTTCGGGCCAGTGTCGGCATCGCCAACGCGTTTATGGTCTTGGCTGGTGGCCATCGGCAAGACGTTCTTGCCGTCGACCATCACGATGAAGCTGGCTTCTTCGCCGTCGAGGAATTCCTCGATCACCACGCGCGAACCGGCATCACCAAAAGCGTTGCCAGCGAGCATGTCGCGCACGGCGTCTTCGGCTTCTTGCAGGGTCATTGCCACGATCACGCCTTTACCAGCGGCCAGGCCGTCGGCCTTGATCACGATCGGCGCACCTTTTTCACGCAGGTAAGCCAGGGCTGGCTCGATCTCGGTGAAATTCTGGTAGTCGGCGGTTGGGATCTTGTGGCGCGCCAGGAAGTCCTTGGTGAAGGCCTTGGAGCCTTCCAACTGGGCCGCACCGGCGGTTGGGCCGAAGCAGTCCAGGCCACGGCTGCGGAACAAGTCCACGACGCCTGCGACCAATGGCACTTCGGGGCCAACGATGGTCAGGGAGACGTTCTTTTGCGCAAAATCCGCAAGCTGCTCAAGGGCCAGCACGTCGATAGCGACGTTTTCGCACTTGGCTTCAATGGCGGTGCCGGCGTTGCCGGGGGCGACGAAAACCTTTTGGACGCGTGGGTCCTGGGCTACTTTCCAGGCCAGGGCGTGTTCACGGCCACCGCTGCCAATGATCAAAACATTCATTTCAAAAACCTCGTGTGGATGATCGTTCCCACGCTCTGCGTGGGAATGCCTCTACGGACGCTCTGCGTCCCAGGGACGCGGAGCGTCCCGGGCTGCGTTCCCACGCGGAGCGTGGGAACGATCAATCAGTGGCGGAAGTGGCGCATGCCGGTGAAGACCATGGCGATGCCGGCTTCGTCAGCAGCAGCAATCACCTCGGCATCACGCATCGAACCACCCGGTTGGATCACGGCGGTCACACCCGCCTTCGCGGCGTTGTCCAGGCCATCACGGAACGGGAAGAACGCATCGGAAGCCATCACCGAACCCACGACCTGTAAACCCGCGTGCTCAGCCTTGATCGCGGCGATACGCGCCGAGTTCACGCGGCTCATCTGGCCGGCGCCGACACCGATGGTCTGGCGGTTCTTGGCGTAGACGATGGCGTTGGATTTAACGTACTTGGCCACTTTCCAGGCAAAGATCAGGTCGTTGATCTCTTGCTCGGTCGGTGCGCGCTTGGTCACAACCTTAAGGTCTTCGCTGCCGATCATGCCGATGTCGCGGCTCTGTACCAGCAGGCCGCCGTTGACGCGCTTGTAGTCCCAGGCCGCAGCGCGGTCAGCCGACCACTCGCCGCAGGCCAGCAGGCGCACGTTGGCTTTGGCTGCCACGATGGCGCGGGCTTCTTCACTTACGCTTGGCGCGATGATCACTTCCACGAACTGACGCTCGACGATCGCCTTGGCGGTCTCGGCATCCAGCTCACGGTTGAAGGCGATGATGCCGCCGAAGGCCGACTCGGTGTCGGTGGCGTAGGCCAGTTCGTACGCCTGGCGGATACCGCCTTCGGCGTCCGGGCTCACGGCCACGCCGCACGGGTTGGCGTGCTTGACGATCACGCAGGCGGGCTTGACGAAGCTCTTCACACATTCCAGCGCGGCGTCAGTGTCGGCCACGTTGTTGAAGGACAGTTCCTTGCCTTGCAGCTGGGTCGCGGTGGCGATGCCCACTTCGGCGGGCTTGGCTTCAACGTAGAACGCCGCACTTTGGTGCGGGTTCTCGCCGTAGCGCATTTCCTGGGCCTTGATGAACTGGCTGTTGAAGGTGCGCGGGAACTGGCTGCGGTCTTCGGTCGACAGTGTTTCAGCGGCCTGGTTAACGGTGCCCATGTAGTTGGCGATCATGCCGTCGTAGGCGGCAGTGTGTTCGAACGCCTTGAGCATCAGGTCGAAACGCTGGGCGTAGGTCAGGCCGCCGGCTTTCAGGCTTTCCAGCACTTGGCTGTAATCGCTGGCGTTGACCACGATGGCCACGTCTTTGTGGTTCTTGGCTGCCGAGCGAACCATGGTCGGGCCGCCGATATCGATGTTTTCGATCGCGGTCGGCAGGTCGCAGCCTGGCTTGTTGATGGTGGCTTCGAACGGGTACAGGTTAACGGCCACCAGGTCGATCGGCTTGATGCCGTGTTCGGCCATGATGGCGTCGTCGGTGCCGCGACGGCCGAGGATGCCGCCGTGGATTTTCGGGTGCAGGGTCTTGACCCGACCGTCCATCATTTCTGCGAAACCGGTGTAGTCCGCCACTTCTACTGCGGCCACGCCGTTGTCCTGCAGCAGTTTGAAGGTCCCGCCTGTGGAGAGGATTTCCACGCCCAGGGCTTCCAGCTCCCGGGCAAATTCGAGGATGCCGGTCTTGTCGGAAACGCTGATCAAGGCGCGGCGGATCGGCAGGCGGGTAGTCTGGTCGGTCATTTCAATTTCCATCAAAAGCAAAGGAGTCAGCAAAAAAGGCGACCGTTTTTTACGCGGGCGCCTTTCTGGTTTGATTGAATGCTTACAACAAATCGTACTGCTTGAGCTTTTTGCGCAAGGTGCCACGGTTGAGGCCCAAGAGCTCACTGGCTTTGGTCTGGTTGCCCTTGACGTAGTTCATCACGCTTTCGAGCAAGGGCGCCTCGACTTCGGAGAGCACCAGGTTGTACACGTCCGTGACGGAAGCGCCCTCAAGGTGGGCGAAATAATTGTGCAGCGCCTTCTCGACACTCCCGCGAAGGGTCTGGCCTTCTTCGCTCGGCGTGTTCAGGTGCTGTTTCAAATTGACGTTGTCGCTCACGGGTGTTGTTCCACTCACTAAAGTCTCGGTCATCATCGTCATGCGGCCACCCCCTCTGCATCCCCTGCTTTCAGGCTCTTGTCTCGTTCGGCAAAGAACTCACGAACGGCGGTGACCTGTGCTTGCGTTTCATCCAAACGATTGAACCCGGCGCGAAACTCCCTGGCGCCCGGTAGGGTTGCGAGATACCAACCCACATGCTTGCGAGCAATGCGTACGCCCATCACGTCTCCATAGAAGGTGTGAAGGGCAGCCAGATGCTCTAGCAGAATACGTTCCACCTCGATCAACTCCGGTGCCGGCAAGACTTCGCCGGTACACAGGAAGTGGTCGATCTCACGGAAAATCCATGGTCGCCCTTGGGCGGCCCGGCCAATCAACAAGCCATCGGCACCGGTTGCGTTGAGCACGCGCCGGGCTTTCTCGGCTGAATCGATGTCGCCATTGGCAAAGACCGGCATCGACACTGCCTGCTTGATCGCAGCGATGGTGTCGTACTCGGCTTCACCGGTGTAAAGGTCGGCGCGGGTGCGGCCATGCACTGCCAGCGCTGTAATTCCTGCCTGTTCGGCGATCTTCGCCACCGTCAGGCCGTTCTTGTTGTCCCGGTCCCAGCCGGTACGGATCTTCAGGGTGACCGGCACATCGACTGCGGCGACAACGGCCTGCAGGATCTCGGCAACCAACTGCTCATCTTTCAACAGGGCAGAACCGGCAGCCTTGTTGCAGACCTTCTTGGCCGGGCAGCCCATGTTGATGTCGATGATCTGCGCCCCCAACTCCACGTTGGCCCGGGCTGCATCCGCCAGCATCTGTGCATCACCACCGGCGATCTGTACCGAGCGGGGCTCGGGATCACCTTCGTGGATCATGCGCATCCGCGATTTGCGGGTGTTCCACAAGCTCATGTCGCTGGTGACCATTTCCGAGACTACAAGACCTGCGCCCAAACGCTTGCACAGCTGACGAAAGGGCTGGTCGGTGACGCCCGCCATGGGGGCGAGAATCAAGCCGTTGTGCAATGTGTATGGGCCGATGCGTACCGCCGACATAGGACTTCCCTGTTGTGGGGCCGGATCATTAGAGTTCGAAAAAGGGTTGGCATGATACCCGCTCTCGATGACTGGATAAAGGCTGAATTGGATAAAATCTGAACAGTTATTTCTTTATCGCCGCCGGTTTGGTTGCCAAGCGTGAAGTCAAGAATCTGCCGTCAACTCTCAAGGCATGAACCGTTTCACTCGGGCGAGTGGAAGCTCAGGCTGTAATTCACGGCTTTATTGCCCGGATCGAGAATATCCAGGGAGATGTGGATTGGCGTTTGTGAAGGCATTTCGCTCACGCCGGCCAGTTCGCCGCTGAGGTATTCGGCGGGCTTGAAGCGACGACTGGCAATCAGGCCGCCGTTCAGGTCGGCAAAGCGCAGCTCCAGCAGCGGGAACGGCTGGGAGAAGGTCGCACGGTTGTAGATGATTGCATCCACCACCAGCGCGCCGGCGAAGTCTGGATGGCTGCGTACCACCAGGTTGCTGCTCTTGATATGGGCGATATCCACCCGCGACGGCACGGTGCAGCCCAAGGTGGGGCACAGTTGCTGGAACCACGGGCGGTAGGTGTCCTGGCGGGCCAGGTCGTCGAACTGATAGGCGATGTACTGCCCGGCCAGGCCAGCGGCGGCGATCAGTACCAGCAGGATCCACAACAGGCGACGGCCCACGCTCGACGGGCGTTTTTGCGCGTAGAGGTGCAGCGGGTCGTCTTCCAGGTCCTGGAGCAGGTCGTCGTGGGTGCTGTTTTCGGCGCGCAGGCGCTTGCGGCGGGGCAGGAGATGTTCGTCGGGTTCGGCTTCATCGGCAGCTTGGGTCAGCGGCGTGAACGGCGGGTCGATGTCGTCGTCATCTTCCTGAGCGGTGTGCAGCGGCGGTTCGTCGTCGATACCGTCAGTGTGAAACGACATCGACGGCTCGGTGCGCTGCTTGGTCGCAGGCGCTTTGGTCGGTTCCGGCTCATTTTCGACGGCCTGGGCGCGTTCCTCGGGCGGCTCACTGAACAGGCTGGCGGCCCATTTTTCTTCTTCGGCCTTGACCGTATCGCGGCTGGCGCTGAGGGCATCGTCCTTTTGTCGGCGGTCGGCGCCGGGTTGGCGACGCTCCGCGCTGACCGGCAGCGTGTGCTGGATCTCGCGGCGTTCCAGCTTGGCCAGTTCTTCATCCAGGTCCAGGCTGTCCAGGTCCAGCTCTTGTGCGGTCCACTGCTTCTGGCTGATCGCCCGCGCAGGCTCAGGCTCAACGGCCGCCGGCAGCTCAGGCTCAGGCGTTGCCGTGCCGGTGGCACGCTGCTCCATCAACTGGCGAACCGCGTTGAAGACTTGCAGGCACGAGCCGCAGCGCACCACGCCGCGGGCCACGTTCAATTGACCGTGGCTGACGCGAAAGCGCGTTTGGCAATGCGGGCACTGGGTGACGAAACTGTCGGTCATGCGGCTATCCGATTCAGACAAGCGCTCATTCTAGCGCCGACGGCCGCTGATGCGTACCCAGCCATCGCGGTTGGCGATCGGGTCCAGCTCGAAATCCTTGGCGTAGGCCGCGGCCACGTCTTCACCTTGCTCGGCGAGGATGCCCGACAGTGCCAGGCGGCCGCCCGGCTTGACCAGGCTCGACAACTGCGGCGCCAGGGAAACCAGTGGCCCGGCGAGGATATTGGCCACCAGCACATCGGCCTGCACTTGGGGCAGGTCCTCAGGCAGATACAGTGGGAATTTGCCCTCAGCAATGTGGTTGCGCCCGGCGTTATCGCGAGAGGCTTCCAACGCCTGCACGTCGATATCGGTGCCCACAGCCTCCTTGGCGCCCAGCAGCAGGGCGGCAATCGCCAGGATCCCCGAGCCGCAACCGAAGTCGAGCACGTTGCTGTCGGTCAGGTCTTGGCCATCGAGCCATTCCAGGCACAGTGCGGTGGTGGGGTGGGTGCCGGTGCCGAACGCCAGGCCCGGGTCCAGCAGCAGGTTGACCGCATCCGGCTCCGGCGCAGCGTGCCAGCTCGGCACGATCCACAGGCGCTGGCCGAAACGCATGGGCTGGAAGTTATCCATCCAGCTGCGTTCCCAATCCTGGTCTTCGATCACTTCGCTGTGATGCTCCGGCAGTGGGCCGCCAGTGAGCAGTTCCATATGGGCCAGCACGGCGGCGGCATCGGTGCCGTCTTCGAACAGGGCCAGCAGATGGGTGTGGGACCACAGCGGGGTGGTGTTGAGTTCAGGCTCGAAGATCGGCTGGTCTTCGGCGTCCATGAAGGTCACCGACACCGCGCCTACTTCGAGGAACGCATCTTCGTAGGTTTCGGCTTGTTCTGGGCTGATGGCGAGACGGACTTGCAGCCAAGGCATGGCGGGCACCTTTGAAAAAATTGAATGTGCGACTACATCCGTCGCGAAAGCGCGGGAGTTTACGCGAGAGCGGGGTTTGTGGCGAGGGAGCTTGCTCCCGCTGGGGCGCGAAGCGGCCCCGCTCTTTGTTTAAAAGAATGGGACTGCTGCGCAGTCCAGCGGGAGCAAGCTCCCTCGCCACAGTAGCCTTTGAGTTATTGGAGGCCAGAAACAACAAAACCGCCCGAAGGCGGTTTTGTTGGGTGGAGCACTTACTGGTTGGCCAGCTTGTGTTCCAGGTAGTGAATGTTCACACCACCTTCGCAGAAGCCTTCATCACGGACCAGGTCCCGGTGCAGCGGGATGTTGGTCTTGATGCCGTCAACCACGATTTCGTCCAGGGCGTTACGCATGCGGGCCATGGCCTCGTCACGAGTGGCGCCCCAGGTGATCAGCTTGCCGATCAGCGAGTCGTAGTTGGACGGAACCTTGTAGCCGCTGTACAGGTGCGAATCGACGCGAACGCCGTTGCCGCCCGGAGCATGGAAATGCTTGACCAGGCCTGGACTTGGGATAAAGGTTTTCGGGTCTTCGGCGTTGATGCGGCACTCCAGGGAGTGGCCATGCATCTTCACGTCGTCCTGGGTGAAGGACAGCGGGTTGCCAGCGGCGATGCTCAGCATCTCCTTGACGATGTCGATACCGGTGACCATCTCCGAAACCGGGTGCTCTACCTGCACACGAGTGTTCATCTCGATGAAGTAGAAACGGCCGTTCTCGTAGAGGAACTCAAAGGTACCGGCGCCACGGTAGTTGATGTCGATGCACGCCTTGACGCAGCGGGCCAGTACTTCGGCGCGTGCTTTTTCGTCCAGGCCCGGTGCCGGTGCTTCTTCCAGTACCTTCTGGTGACGACGTTGCAGCGAGCAATCGCGGTCGCCCAGGTGGATGGCGTGGCCCTGGCCGTCGGACAGTACTTGCACTTCCACGTGACGTGGGTTGGTCAGGTACTTTTCCAGGTAGACCATTGGGTTGCCAAACCAGGCGCCCGCTTCGGAGCGAGTCTGCTTGGCCGCTTCGATCAGGTCTTCTTCCTTGTGCACAACACGCATGCCGCGACCACCACCGCCACCGGCGGCCTTGATGATCACCGGGTAACCGACTTCGCGACCAATGCGCAGAGCGGTTTCCTCGTCTTCCGGCAGCGGGCCGTCGGAACCTGGAACGGTTGGCACGCCGGCTGCGATCATGGCGTCCTTGGCAGAAACCTTGTCACCCATCAGGCGAATGGTTTCGGCTTTCGGGCCGATGAAGGCAAAGCCGGATTTTTCCACCTGTTCGGCGAAATCGGCGTTTTCCGCAAGGAAGCCGTAGCCTGGGTGGATGCCATCAGCGCCGGTCACTTCTGCGGCCGCGATGATGTTCGAGACTTTCAGGTACGAGTTCGTTGCCAATGGCGGGCCGATGCAGATGCTTTCGTCCGCCAGCTTCACGTGCATCAATTCGGTATCGGCCGTCGAGTAAACAGCGACGGTCTTGATGCCCTCTTCCTTACAGGCGCGCAGGATACGCAGCGCGATCTCGCCGCGGTTGGCGATCAGGACTTTTTGCAGTTTCTTCGCAGGTTTCAACATCGAAGGCGCTCCGCGGTTCAAACGATGGTGAACAGCGGCTGGTCGTACTCAACCGGCTGACCGTTTTCTACCAGGATGGATTCGATGACGCCGGCTTTTTCAGCGGTGATGTGGTTCATCATCTTCATCGCTTCAACGATGCAGATGGTGTCGCCCACTTTCACAGTCTGGCCAACTTCAACGAAGGCTGGCGAAGTCGGTGCCGGGGTGCGGTAGAACGTACCGACCATTGGCGACTTGACCACGAAGCCGTTCAGCACTGGAGCGGCTGGCGCAGCAGGTGCGGCAGCGGCAGGTGCGGCGGCTGGGGCAGCAGCGGCTGGAGCCGGTGCTTGCATTTGCGGCGCGTAGAACTGCTGGGCCGGGGTTTTGCTGTGGCGGCTGATCCGTACGGACTCTTCGCCTTCCTTGATTTCCAGCTCGTCGATGCCGGATTCTTCCAGCAGTTCGATCAGTTTCTTAACTTTACGGATATCCATGAATCATCAACTCCCAAGGGTCGGTCAGGGGCGCTTGGCCGGTTGTTCAAGTTGTTCCAGGGCGGCCTCCAGGGCCAGTCGGTAACCGCTGGCGCCAAGGCCGCAGATCACACCTACCGCTACGTCGGAGAAGTAAGAGTGATGGCGGAAAGCTTCGCGTTTGTGCACGTTCGACAAATGCACTTCGATGAATGGGATGCTCACCGCCAGCAGCGCGTCACGTAATGCAACGCTTGTATGCGTAAAAGCGGCGGGATTGATCAAGATAAAGTCCACGCCTTCGCCGCGCGCGGCATGGATGCGATCAATCAATTCGTACTCGGCATTGCTTTGCAGGTAGAGCAGATGGTGGCCGGCTTCACGGGCCCTGCGTTCCAGATCGAGGTTGATCTGTTCCAGGGTGACTGCCCCGTAGACGCCCGGTTCACGGGTGCCGAGCAGGTTCAGGTTGGGTCCGTGTAGAACCAGAAAGGTCGCCATCGGCTGTTCCTTGTTGTTGAAGTGGGTACGGCAGAACCCGGCGACTATGCCGCAAAGCCTTTGTGACTGTCCAGTTCTATGCAGTAGGCAGCACGATTAGCGAGGATAGCGCAAAATTTGTGACTAACCCGTTGGATCTGGTCATTGGCAACACGGTCTTTAATCCAATGGAGATCAAATGTGGGAGCGGGCTTGCTCGCGAATGCGGAGTGTCAGTGATGGATGTGTTGACTGACACACCGCATTCGCGAGCAAGCCCGCTCCCGCATTTTTGATCTCCACATGATTTCCAATCTTCATTGGGTGAGAGACCGGGTTAGACGCGGAAGGCCTGGACAGCCGTGTTGAGCTGCCCACCCAGCACCAACAGATGCTCACCCTGGCTTCGCCCTTGGCCAATACGCAGCAAATTGTCCTCACCCAGCCGATGAATCCGCTCGCTGTTGTCACGAATCTCACTGACAGCACCACTCTGCTGCGCCGTCACATCGGCAATCCGCACGGCGGTGTCGGAAATGGTCTGGATCGCACCGACGATTTCATCCAGTGCGCCGTCGGCCGCCTGGGCTTGCTGGGCGGTGGCTTCGGCGTGTTCGACCTGGGCGCGCATGCCTTGCACCGATTGATGCGCAGCGGTTTGCAGGCCGGCGATCAGGGTCTGGATCTCGGCGGTGGCGCCCGCCGTGCGCTGGGCCAGGGAGCGCACTTCGTCGGCCACCACGGCAAAACCACGCCCGGCTTCACCGGCGCGGGCAGCTTCGATGGCGGCGTTGAGGGCCAGCAGGTTGGTCTGGTCGGCAATCGAGCGGATCACGGTGAGCACGCCGCCGATGGTGGCGGATTCTTCGGCGAGTTTTTCGATCATCTGTGCGTTTTGCTGCACTTCGCCCACTAATGCATGCAGCCCGGTGAGGCTCAGGCCGATCACGCGCTGGCCTTGTTCCACGGCGTCACCGGCACTGCGGCTGGCACCAGCGGCCTGGCTGGCATCGCCGGCCACTTGTTGAATGGTGGCTTCCAGTTCACCCAGCGAATCGCGGATCTGTGCGGTGTCTCCAGCCTGGCGCTCGGCACCGTCGTGCAGGCCGCTGCTAAGTTCGGCCAATGCGCGGCTACTGCCGGCGACTTCCTCGGCGTTGCCGCGAATGGTCCCAACCAAGTCCACCAAGTAGGCGCGCAGGCGGTTCAGCGAGGCTTCGATATCGTGCAGTTCGCGGTTGGTCTTGCCCAGGGCGATCGGCTGGCTGAAGTCGCCTTCGGCCCAGATCGACAAGGCCGGTGCCAGGTTGGTCAGCACCCGCGCCAGGCGGCGTTGCAGGGTGTCGATCAACAGCGCGATCAGCAGAATCAGGCCGATCATCACCCCTTGCATCAGGCGCACCTCGCCCTGGATCTTGCCGTGCTGGGCGCGCACCACGGGCTCAAGACCGGCGATGGCTTGCTGCACGGCGTTGATTTTCAGGTGGGTAGCGTTGCCCAGGTCGGCGCGCTGCTGGATCTGTTCGCGGGTGCGCTTGAGTTCGGCGGGGTAGCGGGTGAGCAGGCTGTTGAGTTCGCGCTTGAGGTCGACGCCGGTGTCCTGGGCTTCGGTTTTTTCGCTGTTTTCCAGGCCCATCAGGGCGGAGAAGTCATCGGCGCTGGACTCGGCGCTGGCCTTTACCCCTAACAGCGGCAGTTGCGCCAGCAGGTCGGCCTGGCTGCGGATGCTGCCCAGTTCGCGTTCCACATCATCGGCCAGTTCCGCACGCCCGCTGCTCACCAGCTTGTCGCGGGCCAGGGACAGTTTGCCCAGGTGTTGGGCGGCGGCGAGCAAGGGTGGCAGGTATTGCGCGGCTTGCGGCGTGTTAACGCCGATGGCGTACTGGCTCAACTGCTCCAGGTTTGCGCCCAACTCGCGCTCGGCCTGCAACAGCAGGGCTTGCGGGTCACCGGCCAGTTTGCCGGCGGCCAGCAGGTCGGTCTTGCTGAACCCATCCAGGTCCACCAGGCTCGGGCGCAGGTTTTGCGCCAGGTCGGCGGGCAGCTCGTCCAGGTGTTGCAGCAGGCTTTCCAGGCTTTGGCTGGCACTGCTCAGCCGCAGGGCGTCGCCGCTGGCCAGGTAGTCATCGATATTGCGCGCGGCCTGGTTCTGGAAGGTTTGCGACAGGCCCAGGTAGCGCTCCATCAGCAAATACGGACGCTCCAGTGCGCGTTGCGACCACCAGAGTGTCGCCCCCAGCGCCAGGCACACGGCCACCAGAAGAAGGGTGTTGAGATTGGTCAGCAGCTTCAGGCGCATGCGTGGTTTCAACCGACAGCAAAAGATAAGTGCCTGAAGTTATTGCGTTTTCGTTACAGGGTTATGACGGAATCAGTGGATTCCGG
The DNA here is from genome assembly GCF_050432925.1 of Pseudomonas sp. 18175. Lineage (NCBI taxonomy): Bacteria > Pseudomonadati > Pseudomonadota > Gammaproteobacteria > Pseudomonadales > Pseudomonadaceae > Pseudomonas > Pseudomonas sp. 18175. The sequence goes on from NZ_JBKFTO010000010.1 coordinate 210,220, forward strand.
TGAAAAGGTGGCACTTTGCTTTGATGCGCGCGAGGCCTGCACGCGGTTGCGTCCAGCGTCCTTGGCACGGTACAGCGCCTCGTCGGCCTGGGCCGCCATCATCAGGCTGTCGGAACCGTCGCACAGCTCCACCAAGCCTGCGCTGAAGGTGCACCACAGGTCCTGAGGTTGAGCGGGGTAGTGGATTTCGGCAAAACGCCCGCGAATCTCATCCAGCACTTTGCAGGCCGATTCCAGGTCGGTGTCGGGCATCACGATGGCGAACTCTTCACCGCCGTAGCGTCCGATGTAGTCGGTCTTGCGCAAACGCTGCTTGAGAAACAGCGCCAGGCTCTTGATCACGCGGTCGCCCATGGGGTGGCCGTGGCTGTCGTTGACCCGCTTGAAGTGGTCGATGTCGAGCATGGCAAAGCTCAACGGCTTGTTCTCGCGGCGGGCGCGGAAGCTGCAGTCTTCGAGCAATTGCAGGATGTGGGTGTGGTTGTACAGGCCGGTCAGGCTGTCGCGCACCATCCGCGCCTTGAGATGGCGGGCACGGGCGGCGCGGTTGCGCACGGTGGTGATCAGGTGGCGTGGCTTGATCGGCTTGGTGAGGAAGTCGTCGCCGCCTTCGCTCATGGCGTCCAGTTGCTTGTCCAGGTCGTCTTCGGCCGACAGGTAGATGATCGGCACGCTGACGTAGCGGTCGTTGTGGCGGATCACTTTGGCCAGTTCGGTACCGGTACAGGCCGGCATATACATGTCGAGGATGATCAGGTCGGGCTGGAAGTCTGCCAGCTCGGCCATAGCCTGGATCGGCTCGATCAAGGTGCGCGTGACGATGCCGGCACTGTTGAGCAGGCGCTCGGTGTGCAGCGCCTGGGCCCGGGAATCGTCGATGATCAGCACTTTGTAGGGTTCGTACTGGGCGACGCAGGTCAGTACTTCGATCTTTTCCAGCAGGCTGGAAGCTTCCAGCGTACCGGTAAGAAATTCCTGGCCGCCGGCGCGTACGGCGGCCAGGCGGGTCGGGGTGTCGGTTTCATGCAGGCTGAAAAACAGCAGCGGCAGCTTCTGCTCCAGGCCTTCCTGAGCTTCGGCGGCGAGCTTGAGGCCCAGGCCTGCGCCGCAAAAATCCACGTCCATCACAATGGCCGACGGCAAGCGCTCGGCCATGGAGGCGCGAAACGCCGCGACGCTGTCCAGGTGCTGGGCGCTCATGCCAAAAAATTCCAGCTGCTTGGCCAGGCGTTCGGCGCGGTCGTGATCGGCCAGCATCACGTAGATCGGCTTGCGCATCGGCGGCAGGAAGGTTTGTTCCAACTGGTCGCCCTGGCGCAGGCCGGTGCGGGACAGGCGCTGCATCAAGCGGTTGAGTTCGGTGATCAGCTGGCTGCTGAGGCGGCCACGGTTTTCGTCCACCAGCTTGAGCGATTCGCCGATATGCCGCGCCAACTGGCCGTGCTCCGGCTGTTCGAAGCGCTCGGCAAAACGCAGCAGGCGCAGGTTCGCTTCGCTGAGTTCTGAGAGGTCGGCGGTGGACCATTCACTGCGTTGCAGGCGTTGCCAGATCTCAAGAATTTGACGTGCCTGATGAATTACCCGCTGGGCAAAATGGTGCTTGAGACGCTCACGGCTGGGGTCTTCTGGCTCGGTCATATCCTGACTACTAGTTAGGGTGCATGCTGAGGTCGAACTGATGGCTCTATGCTAGCACCTCTTTTCTATAGGATGAGTGTCGTACGTCAATAAACTGCATCTCTGAGCGATTCAGTTATTGACTCGATGGTCGCGCAGCGGAAAAAACGTGCATCCTTTATAGTCCAACCTCGCCGTCGTGCCAGTTTCGTTATAAAAGCCCCCGCACCGGCGGCACGATGGGGTAGGGTTGTGGTCGGAGTGTTTGAACGCACGCCATCAATTCAAGTGCATGAACTCAAGTGATTGAAAGGATATCGCCATGCTGGACTGGAAAAACCGTGCAGGCAGTGCCAAAGGCCCCGCCCCTGAGCCCAAGTCGGCCAACCGCAGCTACGTTCGCAGCCTGCTGATGAGCAAAGCCTTGCTTAGCCTGGTGGGCCTGTACCTGGTAGTCACCGGTGCCCTGGGTTGGTATTGGAGCGAAGAACCGGCGCTGTTTCCGGTCCAGCAGAATGCGCAGATCGCCGCCGAGAAAGACGGCAAGCAGATGGTGGTGGGCTTCACCACCGTCGAAACCCTCAAAACCGTGGTCGGCACTTTGCTGAACAAACCCGGTGGTTACATTTCCAACGACCGCTTCCCGCCGGGCCTGTGGATGGACAACATGCCGAGCTGGGAATACGGCGTGTTGGTGCAGGTGCGTGACCTGACCCGCGCGCTGCGCAAAGACTTCGCCCGTTCCCAGTCGCAGTCGGCGGAAGATGCGGATTTGGCCAAGGCTGAGCCGCGTTTCAACTTCGACAACAAGAGCTGGGTGCTGCCGTCCAGCGAGTCGGAATACCAGGAAGGCATCAACTCCCTGAGCCGCTATGAAGCACGCCTGTCCGACCCGAATCAGCGCGGCGCGCTGTTCTATGCCCGTGCCGACAACCTCAACAACTGGTTGGGCGATGTGGCGACCCGCTTGGGTTCGCTGTCGCAACGCCTGTCGGCCAGCGTGGGTCGGGTCAAGCTCAACACCGCACTGAAAACCGAAGCTCTGGCGCCGGGTGAAGTGCCACAGGTCGATGAAGAAGTGGTGGAAACCCCATGGATGCAGATCGACAACGTGTTCTACGAAGCCCGTGGCCAGGCGTGGGCGTTGTCCCACCTGTTGCGTGCCATTGAAGTGGACTTTGCCGATGTACTGGCCAAGAAGAACGCCACGGTCAGCGTGCGCCAGATCATCCGTGAGCTGGAAGCCTCGCAAGAGCCGGTGTGGAGTCCGATGATCCTCAACGGCAGCGGCTTTGGCGTGCTGGCCAACCATTCGCTGGTGATGGCCAACTACATTTCCCGGGCCAACGCGGCCGTGATCGACTTGCGTCAGCTCCTCAACCAGGGTTGATGATGGATGCCACTCAAAAGGAGGCCGCTCACCGTGCGGCCTCCGATGCCGAACTGATCTGCTGGGTCGACGAGCAGGACAACCTGCTCGGCGCCCTGGTCAGGTCTGACCTGCGCCAGCGCGGCCTGATCGGCCGTTGCACCTTTATCTTCCTGTTCAACTCCAAGGGCGAGCTGTGTGTACATCGGCGCACCCTGAGCAAAGCCATGTACCCCGGTTTCTGGGACACGGCGGCCGGTGGCATGGTGGCGGCGGGGGAGAGTTATGCCGATTCGGCTGCCCGCGAGTTGGAGGAAGAACTCGGCGTGGGCGGCGTGGCGTTGGTTGAGCATGATCATTTCTACTTCGAGGACGGCGACAGCCGGCTTTGGTGCACGTCCTACTCTGCGGTGTGGGACGGGCCCCTGCGTTTGCAGCCCGAAGAGGTCATGGAGGCGCGCTTTCTGTCTGTCGAAAATGTCCTACAGGAAGCTGAACAAAAGCCCTACTGCCCGGACGCCCAAGAGGGCTTGCGCCGTTATCTGGCCTCACGTCGCTAAAGCTGCATAAATTGGCGCGATTAGGCCCTTAGCAAGTCGGCTTTTTGCCGTTACACTGCGCGACTTTTCACCCGAGCCGCCCTGTCTTTACTGTAGGAGCGAGCTTGCTCGCGAAAAGCTCAAGAGCGCCGCGGTCATCCTGAATGCCCGCGTCATCGTTGACGATCTTCGCGAGCAAGCTCGCTCCTACAACGAGGGGCATGACGGTTCGGTAGCGCTGCCCCTGCCTGAGTGGGGCTTCGCGGTCGGTAGTCCCGTTGCGGGTACCGATCTGTCTTTGTCCTCCCAAGAGGATTGCCGGTGGCCAAAAAAGCCGCATCCTTCGCCGCCCTTGGTGGCCTGGTATTTTCCACCGACGCAGGTCGACACTGCCCGGACTGTCGTCAGCCCGTGGATTCGTGTACCTGCAAACAGACCCTGATCCCTGAAGGCGACGGCATTGCCCGCGTGCGACGCGAGAGCAAAGGCCGTGGCGGCAAGACGGTGACCACCATCACCGGCTTGCCGTTGGCCGAAGAGGCCCTGAAGGCGCTGGCCACCACGCTGAAAAAGCGCTGTGGTACTGGTGGCGCGTTGAAAGACGGGGTTATCGAGATCCAGGGTGATCACGTCGAGTTGCTGTTGGCCGAGCTGATCAAGCTTGGGTACAAGGCCAAGAAGTCCGGCGGCTGAAAGCCCGTTTCCGACCTGTGTCTAAACTCTGTCCTGCGCGTGGGGTCCTACCTTGCACGCAGGCAAATCGTCATTTTCATTCTTTAGACTGCGCCAGCCTCTGATAGGGGGCGGTGTTTTCGACTTCATCTATAGGGGACTTCGATGTCCGTACGACGCACACGCAAAGACGATGGCAGCCAATGGACAGTTGCGGACAGCCGCAGTGTTTACGGGATTCGCCATTGGGGGGCCGGGTATTTCGCGATCAATGAAGCCGGTCGCGTAGAAGTCCGTCCGAACGGCCCGAACAGCACGCCCGTCGATCTGTACGAGCAAGTTGACGAGCTGCGTAAAAGCGGCCTGTCCTTGCCATTGCTAGTGCGCTTCCCTGACATCCTGCAAGACCGTGTACGCCAGCTGACCGGCGCCTTCGATGCGAACATCGAGCGCCTGGAATACCAGAGCAAGTACACCGCGCTGTACCCGATCAAAGTGAACCAGCAGGAAGCGGTGATCGAGAACATCATCGCCACCCAGAACGTCTCCATTGGCCTGGAAGCCGGCTCCAAGCCTGAGCTGCTGGCTGTGCTGGCCCTGGCGCCGAAGGGCGGCACCATCGTCTGCAACGGTTACAAGGACCGTGAGTTCATCCGCCTGGCGCTGATGGGCCAGAAGCTCGGCCACAACGTGTTCATCGTGATCGAGAAAGAATCCGAAGTGGAACTGGTGATCGAAGAGGCTGCCAGCCTCAAGGTCAAGCCACAGGTCGGCCTGCGCGTGCGTTTGTCGTCGCTGGCGTCGAGCAAGTGGGCGGACACCGGCGGCGAAAAATCCAAGTTCGGCCTGTCGGCAGCGCAACTGCTGTCGGTGGTCGAGCGCTTCCGCGCCGCTGGCCTGGACCAGGGCATCCGCCTGCTGCACTTCCACATGGGCTCGCAGATCGCCAACCTGGCGGACTACCAGCACGGTTTCAAGGAAGCCATTCGTTACTACGGCGAACTGCGCAACCTCGGCCTGCCGGTTGACCACATCGACGTGGGCGGCGGCCTGGGCGTGGACTACGACGGTACCCACTCGCGTAACGCCAGCTCCATCAACTACGACATGGACGACTATGCCGGCGTGGTGGTGGGCATGCTCAAGGAATTCTGCGACGCGCAGAGCCTGCCGCACCCGAACATCTTCTCCGAAAGCGGCCGCTCGCTCACCGCTCACCACGCCATGCTGGTGGTGCAGGTCACTGACGTCGAGAAACACAACGACGAAATCCCAGTGATCGAAAACAAGGAAAGCCTGCCCGAAACCGTGCAATGGCTGGTGGACCTGCTAGGCCCGACCGACATCGAGATGGTCACCGAAACCTACTGGCGCGCCACGCACTACATGAGCGACGTGGCCACCCAGTACGCCGATGGCAAGCTGACCCTGGCGGAAAAAGCCCTGGCCGAACAGTGCTACTTCGCCGTGTGCCGCCGCCTGCACAACTCGTTGAAAGCCCGCCAACGCTCGCACCGCCAGGTGCTGGACGAACTCAACGACAAGCTGGCCGACAAGTACATCTGCAACTTCTCGGTATTCCAAAGCCTGCCGGACACCTGGGCCATCGGCCAGGTATTGCCGATTTTGCCGCTGCATCGCCTCGACGAAGAACCGCTGCGCCGTGCCGTGCTGCAAGACCTGACCTGCGACTCCGACGGTAAGATCAAGCAGTACGTCGACGAGCAGTCCATCGAGACCAGCCTGCCGGTGCACGCCTTGAACGAAGGCGAAGACTACTTGCTGGGGATCTTCCTGGTGGGCGCCTACCAGGAAATCCTCGGCGACATGCACAACCTGTTCGGCGACACCGACTCGGTGAACATCTACCAGCGTGAAGACGGCTCGGTGTACAGCGCCGGTATCGAGACCCACGACACCATCGAAGACATGCTGCGCTATGTGCACTTGTCGCCGGAGGAGTTGATGACCCACTACCGCGACAAGTGTGCGAGCGCGAAAATCAGTGCGGCGGAGCGTACCCAGTTCCTGGATGCGTTGCGTCTGGGGCTGACGCGGTCTTCGTACTTGTCCTCATAATCTGAGCTGACGGTAATCCAATGTGGGAGCGGGCTTGCTCGCGAATGCGGTACATCAGTCACACATGTGTTAACTGACCCACCGCTTTCGCGAGCAAGCCCGCTCCCACATTTGGATCCTTGTTTGGTGGTAAGTCTTCGCAAGGTCTGAACGATGTCGAGCAAACTCCTGCAAGCCTTCACCCTGGCACTCACCGCATTCCTCGCGGCCTGCTCACCCATCAAAGTGCTCAACGCACTTACCCCCTCCAGCACCTTCACCAAAACATCCGCCATCGCCTACGGCACTGATCCCCGGCAACAGCTCGATATCTACCGACCTGTCCCGGCGATTGCCAACGCCCCCGTGGTGGTGTTTTTTTACGGCGGCAGCTGGAACTCAGGCTCCAAGGACGACTACGGTTTCGTCGGCGAAGCCCTGGCCTCACGCGGCATCGTCGTGGTCATCGCCGACTACCGCCTGTACCCCCAAGTACGCTACCCCGCCTTTCTCCAGGACGGCGCCCAAGCCGTGGCCTGGACGTACCAACACATCGCCGACTACGGCGCCGACCCCAAGCAACTGTATGTGATGGGCCACAGCTCCGGCGCCTACAACGCCTCGATGCTGGCGCTGGATGCGCGTTGGCTGAATGCAGTGGGCTTGTCGCCATCAATCTTCAAAGGTTGGATCGGCCTGGCCGGGCCTTATGACTTCCTGCCGATTGAAAACCGCGACGTGCGGCCGGTGTTTTTTTTCCCTGATTCGCCGCCTGAGTCCCAGCCGATCAACCATGTGAGTGCAGGCGCGCCGCCGAGTTTGTTAATCGCGTCGACAGACGACAACCTGGTCAACCCGACGCGCAACACCGGCGGGCTGGCTGAGAAGCTGCGAGGCGCGGGTGTGCCGGTGCAAGAGTTTTACTTCGGCAAGACCAACCACCAGACGCTGGTGGCGGCCATGTCTAAACCCCTACGCTGGCTAGCGCCGGTCTTGGACCGTGTGACCGCGTTTATCCAAGCCACTGGTCCTGCCGGTTCAAGCGCCAGGCAATCGCCCACAAAGTGAGGCTGCGCAGCGCCATGAACAGCAAAAAGGTGATCCACAGCCCGTGGTTGCCTAGGCTTTGCAGCGCCCAGGCGATGGGCAGTGTCAGCAACAGGGTCAGCAGCATGCCGTTGCGCATTTCCCGGGCGCGGGTGGCGCCGATGAACAGGCCGTCGAGCAAGTAGCTCCACACCGCAATCAATGGCAGCACTGCCAGATACGGCAGGTAGATGTCAGCAGTTTCGCGCACGCTGGGGATATCGGTCTGCATGGCGATAAACAGGTGCCCGGCGAGCGTGAACAGCAGGGCAAACCCAATGCTTGCGATCAGCGACCAACCACCGGCCACCACCAGCGAGCGACGTAAGGCGTGGCGGTCGTGGGCGCCGATGGCGTGGCCGCACAGGGCTTCTACCGCGTGGGCCAAACCGTCCAGCGCGTGGGCGGTCAGCAGCAAACCGTTGAGCAACAGCGCATTGGCCGCCACGGTCGCATCCCCCAGGCGCGCGCCCTGCACGGTGATCATGAAAAACACCGATTGCAGCGCCAGGCTGCGGATAAAGATGTCGCGGTTCACCGCCAGTAGCGGGCGCCAGCTGTGCCACAGCTTCAGCGCGGCCCAGGCGATATGACCGGGGTAGGCGCGCAGGGCTTTTTGCGTGAGGGCCAGACCCAGCAGGGCGCCGGTCCATTCGGCGATCACCGAGGCGCGCGCGGAGCCGACCACACCCCAATCCAGGCCGAGTACGAACCACAGATTCAGCGCGATGTTCACCAGGTTGGTGGTCAGCAAAATCGCCAGCGGCGCCCGGGCGTTTTGCGTGCCGAGGAACCAGCCCACCAGCGCATAGCTGGCCAGGGCGGCGGGTAGGCCGAACAGGCGGGAGTGGAAAAAATCCTGAGTCAGCTGATTGAGTTCGGCTGAAGGCTGCATCCACTCCAGCGCCAGGTGGCTGAACGGAATGCCGATCGTGCCCAGCAGCAGTGCCAGCCCCAGCGCCAAGAGCAACCCTTGCAATAGGATTTGCCGTAGCGCCGCCCCATCATTGCGGCCGGCCGCCTGAGCCGCAAACCCGGTGGTGCCCATGCGCAGAAAGCCCATGGCCCAGGCCAAAAAGGTATACAGGCTGGCGCCCACCGCCACGGCGCCCAACTGATGGGCGTGGGGCAGGTGGCCGATGACCATGCTGTCTACCAGCGCCACCAACGGCACCGAGATGTTCGACAAAATCATCGGCGCGGCTAATGCCCAGACCTTGTGGTGGGTGGGGCGGTGGCGCCAGTCGGTGAGCAGGGCAGTCATGGAGGCTCCTTGGGGGAGCGGCATTGTAACCGGGCCTCAGGCGTGGCGCAGATCCAATGTGGGAGCGGGCTTGCTCGCGAATGCGGTGGGTCAGTAATGCATGTGCCGGCTGACCCACCGCTTTCGCGAGCAAGCCCGCTCCCACATTTTGAACTTTATTGTTTGTGGGATTGTGCTTGGCTTGCAGTCCTATCCAGAACCAAACCACCCTCCGTCGGTCAATGTGACCAGCACCACATCGGCCCCACTCAGGCTGATATATAGTTCACCCCCTCGGCCCCCCTCACCACGAGTGCACACATGCTTAACAAAGGACTGTTCCTGGCCTGCGCGCTGGCCCTGCTGAGCGCCTGCGATTCCTCTGATAAACCCGCGGCACCCCCGGCGCCCACCGTGGCCACAGCGCCAAAACCGGCCAAGGCGGCGGTGGATGTGGCGGCGCTCAAGCAGCGTTATGCCGGGCGTGAGTTAAGCGTGGTGGACGTCTCCGAAGTGCAGCTCGACGGGGCCAGCACGCTCTCCGTGAGCTTTTCCATCCCGTTGGACCCCGACCAGAAGTTCGCCGACAAACTCCATTTGGTGGACAGCAAGTCCGGCAAGGTCGACGGTGCCTGGGAAATCTCCGACAACCTAATGGAATTGCGCCTGCGTCACCTGGAGCCGCAGCGCAAACTCGTACTCACCGTTGATGCCGGGGTGAAGGCGGTCAACGACAACACGCTCGCCGCCGAATACAGTGCCCGCCTGGAAACCCGCGACCTGCAAGCCACCGTCGGCTTCGCCAGCCGTGGCACCCTGCTGCCGACGCGTCTGGCCGAAGGCCTGCCGGTGATCGCGCTGAACGTCGATAAGATCGACGTTGAATTCTTCCGCATCAAGCCCGAGTCGCTGCCGACATTCCTCGCGCAGTGGGGGCGCAACACCAGCCTGCAAAGTTATGAGTCCCGCGAATTGCTGCCCCTGGCCGATCTGGTCTACGGCGGCCGCTTCGACCTGAACCCGGCGCGCAACACCCGCGAAACCCTATTGCTGCCCATCGCCGGCCTCAAGCAATTGCAGCAGCCGGGTGTGTACCTGGCGGTGATGCGCGCGTCTGGCACCTACAACTATTCCCAACCGGCCACGCTGTTCACCTTGAGTGATATCGGCCTGTCGGTGCACCGCTATGCCAATCGCCTGGATGTGTTCACCCAGGCGCTGGAAGGCGGCAAGGCGCTGGACGGGGTCGATCTGGAAGTGCTTGATGCCGATGGCCGTGTGGTGGGCCAGGGCAAAACCGAGAAGGGCGGCCACGCCGAGTTGCCGTTGCCGAAGAAGGCCCAAGTGCTGCTGGCCAAACAAGGCGAGCAAACCAGCCTGCTGCGCCTGGACAGCGCCGCGCTGGACCTGGCCGAGTTCGACATCGGCGGCCAACCGTCCCACCCGTTGCAGTTCTTTGTGTTCGGCCCGCGCGACCTGTATCGCCCTGGCGAAACCGTGCTGCTCAACGCCCTGCTGCGGGACAAGGATGGCAACGCCGTCAAGCCCCAGCCGGTGAGCGTCGAAGTGCGGCGCCCGGATGAGCAGGTGAGCCGCAAGTTCGTATGGGATGCCGACGCCTCCGGCCTCTATCAATATCAACTGCAACTGGCCGGCGAAGCACCGACCGGGCGTTGGCAGTTGGTGTTCGACCTGGGCGATGGCAAGCCACAGCTGTATGAATTCCTCGTCGAAGACTTCCTGCCCGAGCGTTTGGCCCTGGAACTCAAGGGCAGCGACACGCCGCTGAGCCCGGCGGATAACCCGGTGATTCAGGTCAACGGTCGCTACCTCTACGGTGCGCCGGCATCGGGCAATCGGGTCAGCGGCCAAGTCTATGTGCGGCCGCTGCGCGAGGCGGTCAAAGCCTTGCCCGGTTACCAGTTCGGCTCCGTCACCGAAGAAGAACTGAGCCAGGATTTCGAGCTGGACGAAAGCGTCCTGGATGCCAAGGGCCAGGAAGAACTGACCCTGGAAAGCAAATGGGCCGATGCCAAGTCGCCGCTGCAATTGATCGTGCAAGCCAGCCTGCAAGAGTCGGGTGGGCGGCCGATCACCCGGCGCCTGGTGCAACCGATCTGGCCGGCCGAGCAACTGCCGGGCCTGCGCGGGCTGTTTGACGGCAAGGAAACCAATGGGGATGGCCCGGCAGAGTTCGAAGTACTGCTGGCCAACCAGGAAGGGCAGAAACTCGCCGCGCAGAACCTCAAGGTGCGTCTGGTGCGTGAGCGCCGCGACTATTACTGGAACTACTCCGAGAGTGATGGCTGGAGCTACCACTTCAACGAGAAATTCCTCAACCTTGATGAGCAGACCCTGAACATCAAGGCCGGTGACACCGCCAAGGTCAGCTTCCAGGTGGAGTGGGGCCCGTACCGCGTGGAGGTTGAAGACCCACAGACCGGGCTGGTCAGCAGCCTGCGTTTCTGGGCCGGTTACCAGGCCCAGGACAACACCGAAGGCGGCGCCGTGCGCCCCGATCAGGTCAAGCTGGCGTTGGATAAACCTGCGTATGGCGATGGCGATACCGCCAACGTCACCGTCACGCCGCCCGCTGCCGGTAAAGGCTACCTGCTGGTGGAGTCCGCCGAAGGCCCGTTGTGGTGGCAGGAAATCGATGTGCCAGCTGAAGGTAAAAGCTTTGCGGTGAAACTCGATCCGAAATGGTCGCGCCATGACTTGTACGTGAGCGCCCTGGTCATTCGACCCGGCGAGCGCAAAGCCAATATCACGCCCAAACGTGCGGTGGGCCTGCTGCATCTGCCGTTGGACCGCACCCAGCGCAAACTCGGCCTGACCCTCACCGCGCCGGAAAAAATGCGCCCCAAACAACCGCTCACGGTGAAAGTTGCCGCCAAGAATGCCGATGGCAGCGTGCCTAAACAGGTGCATGTGCTGGTCGCCGCGGTGGACGTCGGCATCCTGAATATCACCGAATACCCCACGCCCGACCCGTACTCCAGCCTGTTCGGCCGCAAGGCCTACGGCGTGGACCAGTTCGACATCTACGGCCAACTGATCGAAGCCGGCCAAGGTCGCCTGGCCAGCCTGGCATTTGGTGGCGATGCCGCGTTGGCCAAGGGCGGCAAACGCCCGGACACCAGCGTAACCATCGTCGCCCTGCAAAGCGCGCCGGTGACCTTGAATGAGCAGGGCGAGGGCGAAGTCAGCGTCAACATCCCGGACTTCAACGGCGAGCTGCGCCTGATGGCCCAGGCCTGGAGCGATGATCGCTACGGCATGGCCGAGGCCAAGACGGTGATTGCCGCACCGCTGATCGCCGAGCTGTCGGCGCCGCGCTTCCTGGCCGGTGGTGACCAGACCACCTTGGCGCTGGACCTGTCCAACTTGTCGGGCAAGGCGCAAAAACTCGATGTGCAACTGAGCGCCGAAGGGCAGTTGGAGTTGGCCAGCAACGCCGTGCAAACCGTCGAACTCAAACAAGGCCAGCGCACCACCCTGCGTATCCCGGTCAAAGCCTGGGGAGGGTTGGGGCAGGGCAAGGTCAAGGTTACGGTCAATGGCTTGGACTTGCCGGGTGAAAACCTGCCGCCGTTCAGCCGTGAATGGACCTTGGGCGTGCGCCCGGCGTACCCGGCGTTGCTCAAGCAGTACCGCGCCGTACTTAAAGACCAGCCCTGGAGCCTGCCGGCGGGTGCGCTGGATCAGTTCGATGCTTCAGGGCGCGAAGCCCTGCTGAGCCTGTCGAGCCGCCCGCCGTTGAACCTTGGAGCACAGATCAGCGCACTCAAGGCCTACCCCTACGGCTGCCTGGAGCAGACCGCCAGTGGCCTGTACCCGTCGCTGTATGCCGATGACGCGTTGCTCAAGCGCCTGTCGATCAAGGGCGAGTCGGATACCGAGCGCAAGCGCAAGATCGAAATCGGTATCGAGCGCTTGCTGGGTATGCAGCGCTACAACGGCAGCTTTGGTTTGTGGGGCGCCGATGGTGAGGAAGAATATTGGCTGACGGCCTACGTCACCGACTTCCTGCTGCGCGCCCGCGACCAGGGTTTCGCGGTGCCGCCTGAGGCCCTGAAAAAGGCCAGCGAGCGCCTGCTGCGCTATGTGCAGGAACGCAACCTGATCGAAGTCGATTACAGCGACAACGCCGACCACACCCGCTTCGCCGTACAGGCCTATGCGGGCATGGTGTTGGCGCGCAGCCAGCAGGCGCCGTTGGGCGCGCTGCGCAGCGTCTTCGAGCGCCGCAGCGATGCGCGCTCCGGGTTGCCGTTGGTACAACTGGCCATTGCGTTGCAGAAGATGGGCGACCAGCCGCGTGCCGATCAAGCCTTGCTCTCAGGCCTGGCGGCGCAGCGCAATGCCAATGAATGGCTGGCCGACTACGGCAGCCCGTTGCGCGATCAAGCGATGATCCTGGCCTTGCTGGAAGAGAACGATCTGGCCAAGGGCAAGCGTGAGGAGCGTTTGTTTACCTTGTCGGACCAGTTGGCAGCCAGCCCGTACCTGTCTACCCAGGAGCGTAATTCGTTGTTCCTGGCCGGGCGCCTGGGGTTCGCCAAGCCGGATGCGAACTGGCAAGTGACGCTCAACGGCAGTGGCGGTGTGCATGAACTGAATAACCAACAGTCAACGCTGGAACTGGAAGGCAAGTTGCTCTCCGGCGACCTCAGCCTGAGCAATCAGGGCGAGGCGCCGGTTTACCAGCAACTGACGATCTCGGGTTATCCACAAGTGCCGCCGGTATCCGGTGGGGATAACTTGAGTATTCGCCGCGAATACCTGGGCATGAACGGCCAGCCGTTGAACTTGCGCAACCTCAACAGCGGCGACCTGGTGCTGGTGCATCTGGCGGTGAGCGCCAAGCAGCGCGTGCCGGATGCCTTGGTGGTGGACCTGCTGCCGGCCGGCCTTGAGCTGGAAAACCAGAACCTGGCGCAAAGCGCTGCGAGCCTGGAAAACGCCAGCAGCCAAGTGAAGGAATGGCGTGAGTCGATGCAAAACGCCTCGCTCAAGCACCAGGAATTCCGCGATGACCGCTACGTGGCGGCGCTGAACCTGGATGGCTATGGCACCACGCACCTGCTGTACCTGGCGCGTGCGGTGACACCGGGTACGTATCGGGTGCCGCCGCCGCAGGTGGAGTCGATGTATCGGCCGAACTGGCAGGCGGTGGGTGAGATCCCGGCAGACCTAGTCATCAAAGGCCGCTGATATCAGTATTTGAAATGCGGGCCAAATGTGGGAGCGGGCTTGCTCGCGAAAGCGGTGTATCAGTATCAGAAATGCTGACTGACACACCGCCTTCGCGAGCAAGCCCGCTCCCACAGGGAATCTGAGGTGTTTTTGGGATCAGTGCACGACCCAACTCAGCAGCCACAACCCCAGCATCAACCAGATCACCCCGATGATGATCGACGCCCGCATAAACGCCCGCACCGCCGAATACAGGAACAACAGCCCCACGATCAGGGTGACGATGCTGATGATCGAGGTGTCCATGCCCAGTGCACGGGACATGCCCTCGACAAAATCACCACCGGCGTTGGACAGCAGGTTGAACAGGCCGCTGAAGAATTCAACGATGTAATGGATGATGGAGCCGAGTGCATGGCCCAGCCATCCGAAAAAATCTACTTGCATAGGTGAGTCCTGTTTAAGGTGGGCGTATGTGTGTCTTTGGTTGTGATTGCTGGCGGCGAGTTCCCTACAAGCATAGAGGTTTGCCCGTTTGAGTTTGCGATTAATCAAGAGTGACGGATGTACTTGGTCTAATGTGGGAGCGGGCTTGCTCGCGAATGCGGTGGGTCAGTGACATCTCTGTTGCCTGACCCACCGCCATCGGGAGCAAGCCCCCTCCCACATTTACTGCGCTGGGCCTTGGGGCTCATGGTGTTAGTTTTGGCGCTAATGTGGCTCGCCGACCGCATCTGGCCTTTGCCCTTGCCCCAGGACGACCTCGCCCGCGTAGTCCTCGCCGAGGATGGCACCCCCTTGTGGCGTTTCGCCGATGCCAACGGCGTGTGGCGCTACCCGGTACAAACCCATGAAGTCTCGCCGTATTACCTCGACGCGCTGCTCACCTACGAAGACCGCTGGTTCTATCAGCACCCCGGCGTAAACCCGCTGGCGCTGGTGCGGGCGAGTTGGCAGAACCTGACCGGCGCACGGGTGGTGTCCGGCGGCAGCACCTTGTCGATGCAGGTCGCGCGTTTGCTCGACCCACATTCACGCACCTTCCACGGCAAGTTGCGCCAGCTCTGGCGTACCGCGCAGTTGGAGTGGCACCTGTCCAAGGAAGAGATCCTCAACCTTTACCTGAACCGTGCGCCGTTCGGTGGCACCTTGCAGGGTGTAGCGGCTGCGAGTTGGGCGTACCTGGGCAAGTCCCCGGCCCAACTGACCCACGCCGAAGCCGCGTTGCTCGCTGTATTGCCCCAGGCGCCCAGCCGTCTGCGCCCGGACCGTCACCCGCAACGCGCCCAGGAGGCCCGCGATAAAGTGCTGCGCCGCCTCGCCGAGTTCCAGGTGTGGCCGCAAAGCGCCGTGGATGAAGCCCTGGAAGAGCCGCTGCTGCTCGCCCCCCGGCTGGAGCCGAGCCTGGCGCCGTTGCTGGCGCGCCGCCTGAACCGTCCAGATAGTCCGCCGCTGATCCGCACCACCCTGGATGCCACCCTGCAACGCCGCCTCGAAGACTTGCTGCTGGGCTGGCGCGCACGCCTGCCGGAGCACACCTCGGCCGCGATTCTGGTGGTAGAAGAGGAAACCATGGCAGTGCGCGCCTACCTCGGCTCGGTGGATATCAACGACACCAAGCGCTTCGGTCATGTGGACATGATCAGCGCACTGCGCTCGCCGGGCTCTACCTTGAAGCCGTTCCTCTACGGCATGGCCCTGGACGAGGGGCTGATCCATTCTGAGTCCCTGTTGCAGGACGTGCCTCGGCGCTATGGCGACTACCGGCCGGGCAATTTCTCCATGGGCTTTACCGGCGCAGTGCCGGCGAGCACGGCGTTGTCCAGTTCGCTGAACCTGCCGGCGGTGCAGTTGCTGGAAGCCTACGGCCCCAAGCGCTTTGCCGCGCAGATGCGCATCGGCGGGGTGCCGCTGGCATTGCCTCCCATGGCCGAACCCAACCTGGCGCTGATCCTGGGGGGCGCGGGCAGCCGCCTGGAAGACCTGGTGAGCGGCTACAGCGCCTTCGCCCGCGACGGCAAGAGCGCGACGATTCGTTTGCAGCCGGATGACCTGCTGCGCGAACGCCCGATGTTGTCCCCCGGCGCCGCCTGGATTGTGCGACGTATCCTCAGCGGCCAGGCGCGGCCCGACCGCGACCCGCGTGCCGAGTTGGTACAGCGCCCGGTACTGGCCTGGAAAACCGGCACCAGCTATGGCTTTCGTGATGCCTGGGCGATTGGCGTGGGGCCGCGTTACTTGATTGGCGTGTGGATCGGCCGGCCGGATGGCACGCCGGTGCCGGGGCAGTTCGGCCTGGCCTCGGCGGCGCCGCTGATGCTGCAGGTGCACGATGTGTTGACCAACCGCGACAGCCAGCGCGGTATCAGCGCTCCCGTCAAACCGGTTCCAGCGAATGTGGGCGTGGCGGCGATCTGTTGGCCGTTGGGCCAGCCCGTGAGCCGCACCGATCCCAATTGCCGTCGCCAGCGCTTCGCCTGGACGCTGGACAACACCACGCCGCCAACCTTGCAGGCGTTGGACCAGCCGTTGAGCGTGGGGTTGATGGAAAACGTGTGGGTTAACGCCAAGGGGTTGCGGGTGGATGCCCATTGCCCGGGTGCAGAGCTGCGGAATATTGCCTTATGGCCAGCGCCGTTGGAGCCTTGGCTGCCTCGGATTGAGCGGCGTGAAGCGCGTATCCCGGCGGCAGACCCGGATTGCCCGCCACCGGCGCTGGCGGCGTCTTCGCCGTTGTCGATTGTGGGCGTGCGCGAGGGTGATCAACTGCGCCTGCCTGTCACGAGCCAGCAGGCGTTGCACCTGAAACTCTCAGCGTTGGGCGGCAGCGGGCGGCGTTGGTGGTTTCTCAATGGGGCGCCGTTGGGGGATAGCGCCAACCAGGACTTTATCAATGCCAGTTTCGAGCGGTTGGGGCGCTATCAGTTGAGTGTGTTGGATGAAGCTGGGCAGACGGCCAGGCTGGAGTTCAGTGTGGTTGACTAATCCCACTGTAGGAGCGAGCTTGCTCGCGAAAAACCAACAGGCAGCGCGGACAACCTGAAGCGCTGCGTTATCGTTGACGTTTTTTCGCGAGCAAGCTCGCTCCTACGCGTCCGCATTACGGACGCTTGCCTTCAAGCCCAATCCCCCCGAAGCTACTCACCTTCAGGAGCCCCGCGCATGAACCTCGAACACCTCACCGAACGCCTGCACCGTATCCGCGATAACAACGACTGGAAGCAGTTCCACAGCCCGAAAAACCTGGCCATGGNCCTTCAAGCCCAATCCCCCCGAAGCTACTCACCTTCAGGAGCCCCGCGCATGAACCTCGAACACCTCACCGAACGCCTGCACCGTATCCGCGATAACAACGACTGGAAGCAGTTCCACAGCCCGAAAAACCTGGCCATGGCCGCCAGTGTGGAAATGTCTGAGCTGGTGGAGATTTTCCAATGGCTGACCGAAGACCAATCCCGCCAGTTGCCCGCCGACAAGCTCGCCCATGCCGGGCAGGAAGTCGGCGATATCGTCTTGTACCTGCTGTTGCTGTGCAGTGAGTTGGGTCTGGACATGAACGAGGTGGTGCGCGCCAAGTTGGCCGACAGCGAACGGCGGTTTGCCCATGAGTGACCGTCATTTCGACCAACTGGCCACGCGCTTTGCCGAGAAGATCTACGGCGGTGCCAAGGGTGCGATTCGCCTGGCGGTGCTTCAGGCCGACCTGACCGAAGCCCTACCCAAACGCCCATTGCGGGTGTTGGATATCGGCGCGGGCCTGGGGCATATGTCGCTGTGGTTGGCGCAGCAGGGCCACCAAGTGACCCTGGCTGAACCTGCCGAGCCGATGCTCGAAGGCGCGCGCCAACGCTTCGCCGACGCCGGGCAAACAGCGACCTTTATCCACGCGCCCTGGCAAGACCTGCTCGGCCAACTCACCGAGCCCTACGACCTGGTGCTGTGCCATGCCGTGCTGGAATGGCTGGCTGAGCCCCATGCGATCCTGCCGGTGTTGCATCAACTTACGCTGCCCGGCGGCTGGTTGTCGTTGGCGTTCTACAACCGGGATGCGTTGATTTACCGTAATTTGCTCAAGGGCCACTTTCGCAAGATGCGCAAGAACGACATGGCCGGCGAGAAGCAAAGCCTCACCCCGCAACAACCGCTGGACCCTCGGGAACTGGCGGCGCAACTCGAAGGCCTTTGGCAGGTCGAAAGCCAAAGTGGCGTGCGGGTATTCCACGACTATATGCCGGTGGAGTTCCAGGCCCGCGCTGATCTACAGGACTTGTTGGAGATGGAACTCGCTCACCGTCGTCACCCAAGCTTTGCCGGACTTGGGCGTTATTTGCACTGGATCTGCCGTCCGGTTTAAGCGGCCCAGTCTGCGGAGGTCGAAATGCGTCGTCTCTGTTTGATCCTGTTGTCCCTCGGGCTGGCGGCTTGTTCCAGCCCAAACCCTTATGTGGCGGCTTCGGCGCCGATCCCGCCGGCGCCCGCCCAGGCGGCGAATACGTTTGATGCCAGCGCGTACCCTGCGCCGGTGCGCGACTATGGCGCCTATCGAAATTGGGCCTGGCGCAACGGCCAACTGCCGGCGGGCTCGGCCTGGGCCGATTCGGCGCAGATTGCCGAAGCGGTCAGCGGCGCCCTCGACCAGCGCGGCTTGCGCCCCTTGCATGACAACCGCCCACCCGACCTGCTGGTGAGCGCCGATGTGCGCCTGGAGAAGCGCCTCAAGCAAGTTCAGGATGACTACGGTTACGGCGGCTACAACCGTTATGGCAATGGCTACGGCATGTACAACTCGGTGCCGGTGGTGCGCACCTATGAAGTGACGGTGGCCGTGGTGCGGGTCGACCTGTTTGATGCGCGCAGCGGCCAGCCGGTGTGGAGCACCAGTGCCGAAACCGCCAGCAATGGCAGCCTCAGCGAACGCGCCGATGCCTTGCGCCAGGCCGTGCAAAAGGCCATGACGGCTTACCCGCCCAGTTAACCGCTATTCTCATCTCAAGCGCCGTTCGCTTTTTGGAGAAAACCCATGTTTGGTCGTATTGCTACGCTCGCTTTTGTCGTGCTGCTGGGTGGCTGCCAGACCAGCCAGGTCAACCACGATTTTGACGCCAGCCGGGACTTCGGCGCGTACCGCAACTGGGCCTGGAAAGACCCGGCGCTGCAATACCGCCCGGATGACCCGCGCATCAAGAGCGACCTCACAGAACAACGCATCCGCCAGGCCGTGGGCGAACAACTCGACCAGCGCGGCCTGCGCCCGGCTGCGGCGGGCACCAAGGCTGACCTGAACGTACAGGCCTACCTGATCGTCGAAGACCGCCAGCAGCAAGTCACCACCAACTACGGCGGCGCCTGGGGCGGCCCGTGGAACGGCTACTGGGGCGCGCCGATGTACAACGAGACGCGCAACATCACCTACAAAGTAGCAACGATCCAGATCGACCTGCTCGACGGCAAGGACGGCAAACTGGTGTGGCGCGGCAGTGACGAGCAGATGATGAGCAGCACGCCGAACCCGCAGGATCGCAGTAATGCCATTCGTACCACAATCACGCGCATTCTCTCCAGCTACCCCCC
Organism: Pseudomonas sp. 18175; assembly: GCF_050432925.1. Taxonomy (NCBI): domain Bacteria; kingdom Pseudomonadati; phylum Pseudomonadota; class Gammaproteobacteria; order Pseudomonadales; family Pseudomonadaceae; genus Pseudomonas; species Pseudomonas sp. 18175. The sequence goes on from NZ_JBKFTO010000010.1 coordinate 229,574, forward strand.
TCGCTAAAGACACTGCAGGGAAAATGTGGGAGGGAGCAAGCCCCCTCCCACATTTGTTGTATGCCCACCACATACCCGCCCAGCCTTGTCTACACTCCAACTCACCTACGGAGAGTAAGCGCTAAGGAGTGCTCGATGTCTCCCCGACTTCGTTCCAGGCAACGCGGTGCGATTGGCTTGATGGCGGCAGGTACCCTGGCGGTGGCCCTGGTATTTATGCTGCTGGCGGTGGACAGCGGCCGCTTGTACCTGGAAAAGCGCAAGTTGCAATCCATCGCCGACACCGCTGCGCTGGAAGCCGCCGGCCGTGGAGGCCTGTGCACCCCGACCACCACCGCCAACGACTACGCCAAGGAAAATGCCACGCGCAACGGCTTCACCGTGGTTGCCGGCGATACCAGCCGTGGCTTGGTCGTGACCTGCGGCACCCTGGCAACCAATGCCAGTAATATCCGCGTGTTTACCGCCGACGCGAGCAAAAACGATGCAGTGCGTGTGGTCGCCACCCGCAGCGTGATGTCCAGCATCGCTAGTGGTATCTGGAACATGTTCGGCGGCACGCCGGTTTCCTCGCAAACCACCCTGACCGCCACGGCGGTGGCCGCCAACGCGCCGCCGGTAGCGCAACTGACGATTCGCAGCAACCTGGCCACTCTCGACTCCTCAAAATCTGCGTTGCTCAACGCCACACTTGGCGGTTTGCTCGGCGGCAGCCTGTCGCTCACGGCGGCCGGGTGGACTGGGTTGCTGAACACCAACGTGAACCTGCTCAGTTATCTGGACCAATTGGCGGTGCAGCTGAACGTGAAGGCGGGGGATTACGATGCGCTGTTGAACACCGCCGTATCCGCCCGTGAGTTGATTGATGCCTCGGTGAAGGTGCTGCAAAAAAGCGGCGCGGCAGTCAGTGTCATCACTGACACGATTTCATTGAGTGCAATCGCGCCCAATACCCAATTGCTGAAAGTCGGCGACCTGCTGAATTTGGCCACGGGTACGCCTGCCGCTGCGTTGAACACCAACGTGCAGTTGTTTGGCTTGCTGCAAGGGGTGGCGCAACTGTCGAGTAACAAGAGCGCCGTGAGTGCCGCGGTGCAGGTGAACCTGCCGTTGCTGGGCAGCGTGGCGATCCAGACCAAAGTGATCGAGGCGCCCCAGTTGTCGGCCATTGGTAACCCGGCGAAGGCAAAGGCCGGGTTGAAGAACACCCCGGCGACTGACCAGATATTTGTGCGCACAGCCCAAGTCAGAACCTTGATATCGGTCGATATACCCGTGCTCAACACCGTGTCTGCGCTGGCTTCAGCAGTCACCAGCCTGGGGACGCCTGTCGCTGGTGTGGTCAATAACCTGCTGCACCTTAACCTCGCCGGTGTGGTGAGTTCGGTGCTGTGCGCGGTGGTGTGTGATTCCACGGATATCCAGATCGCGACCAAGCTCGATATCCTGATCGAAGCCGGGGGGGCAGAAAGCCATGTCACCGATTTCAGTTGCGTGAGTACCGCCACCAAGTCGCTGACCGTGCAGGCCACCACCACCGTGGCGACGCTGACGGTCGGTAGTATCGATGGGACGTCGGCGTTCTCGTCGTCGGCGGCGGTTGCGGTGCAGCCCATCCGGTTGATCGATATCGGCTCCCGGCATTGCACACTCATCATCCTTTGCGGTGCGCGCACGCCCAACGTGGGCGGTGGGCTGTTGTTGAAAGCCCAATCCAACATCGGTGCGCAGACGGGCACCTTGCTCTATGCGGCTCCCAACTACCTGCCCAACGAAATGAACCTGGCGCCGACTTACCAGACGCTGCCGGGCAGCGCCGATATCATTGCCAGCCTGAGCGGTACACTCACCGGCCTTCAAGTGACCTATGCGCCGCCCAGCGGGTCGGTTTCCAGTGGCTCGCTGGCGGGTGTCGCGGGCCTTTTGACCTCGATCACCAACATCCTGGTGGGGGCCATCCAAGGGCTGCTCTCGCCGATCCTGGACCCCATCATTAACACCCTCTTGAAGGCACTGGGCATCAGCCTGGGTAATGCTGATGTGGGCGCCAACCTCAGTTGCCATATGGGCCGGGCGTATCTGGTGATCTAAAGCACTGGCAACTCAATACAGAACTTTGCGCCTTCCTCGCCATTGGCGACGCTCAAGCGCCCGCCCATGTTTTCCACGATGCCATAGCTGACCGATAACCCCAGCCCCGTGCCCACACCAATGGGCTTGGTGGTGAAGAACGGCTCGAAGATCCGCTCCAACAATCGGGGGTCGATGCCGCCACCGTTGTCTTCGACCCAGATGCGCACATGACGGCTGTCGTGTTCGCAGTGCACGGCGATCCAAGGACGGAACTGCGGGTCTTTGTCGCGTTTGCCCAGCAAGGCATCCCGGGCGTTGACCATCAGGTTGATCAATACCTGTTCCAGTTGATCGACGTAGCCTTTGACCTGCACTACGAAGCCCGCCGGGGTGATGCGCATCTCCACGCCCTTGGCCCGTAGCCCTTCGCCGAGCAATGACAACGTACCTTCCAGCGCCTGCGCCGGGTCGAAGGGTTGTTGTTCGATCTCCGAGCGGCGCCCGAATACGCGCATATGGTCCACCACTCGGGCGGCGCGTTGTACCTGGGCGTCGATGCGTTGGAGTTTTTCGGTGAGGTAGTCGAGCTGCACATCACCGCTACTCAGGCGCTTGAGCACATTGACGACGGCCATGTGCATCACGTTCAGTGGCTGATTGATTTCGTGGGCCAGGCCGGTGGCCATTTCGCCCAGGGTGGCCATCTTGGCGCTTTGGGTCAGTTGTTGCTGGGAACGGCGCACTTCGGTGTTGTCGCGGCCCACGGCCTGCACTTCCACCAGCGCGCCGTGCTCATCGAATACCCCGCGATCCGACCACACCCACCAGGCGTTCTCGCGCCCGGGCAGTTGCAGGCTGATTTCGGCGGTACTCACGGGGAATTCCGCCGTCAACTGGCTGATGCGTTGTACAAAGGCCTGGCGCTGTTCGTCCGACAGCCAATGGCCGAGGTTCAGGCCGGGGAGTTGGCTGGGCAGGCATTCCAGGTAATTGGCCAGCGGGGTGTTGCCAAAGGTCAGGGTCAGGTCCGGTTGGTAACGGCAGATCATCGCCGGCGAGTCCTCCACCAGAATGCGGTAGCGTTCTTCACTCTGCCTGACGTGCTCGGCCGCCAGGGTGGCTTCGGTGACATCCAGCCACAGGCCCACCGCTTCCACGGGCAGGCCCAGGTCGTCGCGTAACAGCTTGGCCTCGTCCAGCAGCCAATGGTAATGGCCCTCTTTGTCGCGCAGGCGGTAGCGGCTGCGCACGGTGCCTTCGCGCAGCAGTTGGCGGGTGCGCTCAAAGTAGAGGTCGCGGTCGTCGGGGTGGATCAATGAGACCAGGCTGGTGTGGTCGCAGTCGGCCAGGGTCCAGCCCAGGAGCGGCAGCAGGCTTTCGCTGAAAAACGCCGGATGCAGGGCGCCGTTGACGTAGCGTTGCACATAGATCACCGCCGGAGAGCTGGCGATCAGGTTGTCCAGGCGCGCATGGGCGGCAGCGGCTTGCAGTTGCTGGTTCTTGATGTCGCTGATGTCGAGCATGAAGCCGACCCAGCGGCGGTTGTCACCCGCGCCCAGTACTTGGCCCTGCACGCGGTACCAGATGGGCGTGTGGTCGGCATCGCTGCCTTGCAGGCGCACGCTGGCCAGCAGCGGCTTGCCCAGGGCTTGCAGGTCTTGCAGGCGGCTGTTGAGTTCCTGGCGGTCGGCGGGGTGGATCAGTTCCAGCCAGGCACCCAGGTCCTGGCGGGTGGGTCCGTCTTCCTGGCCCAGGCTGCGCAATAACTGCGGGGCCAACTGGATCTGCTGGGTAGCCGGCAGCAACTCCCACCAGCCGGTGCCGAGCAAACCTTGCAAGGCCTCGACCCGTTCCAGTTGCTGGTGATGGCGCTGTTCCCGCAGGCGGCTGAGCAGCGGCGCGGCAAGGGCGGCGGTGAGGTTCAGCCAGTCGCGGTCACTGGTGTGCGGCTGGCCGTTGTAGAGGCCGCAGAGTAACCACGCGGCGACGCCCTGGCTGTCACGGTACGGCACCAGGAAGCCATCGGTATTGCCGAAGATGCTGTGCAGGCGCGGGTTGTCACTGCGCCCCTGGGCCAGGCTCAGCGGTGCGTTGCCGTTGGCGCTGTCCAGGCTGATCCCCAAGTGCTGGCCGGTTTGCCACAAGGTTGGCGCGTCATGGGCGGCGTATTGGCTGTAGATCCGCCAGCCCTGGTCTTCTTCATCCAGCAAGGCCATGGCCACGCAGGGAATGCGCCAGCGCTGGGCCAGGCTGCGCAGGTGTTCGCTGAACACCTCGGGCAGGCGGGCCAGGCTGCAGACCCGTAACTGTTCGCTCATCTGGCAGGCCATCACGTGATTGTGATCGCGTTGCTCGGCCAGTTGCCGGCCCGCGAGCAAGTCGCCGACGTCAAACAGGCGCAGGCTCCAGCCGTCACCGTCGGGCTCGATCCCGCCGCGGGTGTGCAGGGTCATCCCAGCAGCGCCCTGAAAATCCAGGTCCAGGGTTTGACGCTGCCAGTCAGCAGGTGAGCCTTCGATGCTCAGGGCGCTGCTGGCGCACAGCAGTTCCCGTAGCAGTGACCGGGTGTCGCCCAAGGCGTGTGCGGCCAGCTGCGAACGCAGGGTGCCGTTGATCGTCAGCACATGGCCCTGATGATCCAGTTGCAGCTGCAGCCCGGTAAGGTGCGCGACCGGCGTATCGAGAGCCAGGGTGCTGGTGCGGCCCAACAGGCGCCCGAAGAGGTTATCCCCCGAGGTCAAAATTGAAGGCTCGAACGGGCGGTGAGGTAAGTCGGCAGGTTCGGTACGGTGCCGACGCCGGGCACCACCAGCGCTGGAAACACCGAGTAAAGTTTGCTGGTGGGGTAGGTGATCGTCACTGTCAGGGTGAGGGGAGTGCCCACGTAGGTGGCGCTGACGTAGTCGGAGGAAAACTGGAAGCTGGGCGGGATCCAGTTCAACTGAGTGATCACGGTGGTTTTGGCGCGATCAGTAACCTGGGTCGTGTAATTGGTGCCTGCGGCTATCGGGTCCACCGCCATGGCCTGGCGCACGGCCTCTGCGGCCGCTTGGTTAAACGACTGCATCAACAACAGCGGCAGGCTATAGCTGATCAACCCATAGAACACGGCGAAAAAGATACCAAACACCAAGGCGAACTCAATCGCCGCAGCACCTTTTTGCTTTCTAGGCAGGCCTGTTTTCATGACTGCGTCTACCCTGACGGCTACTACTTGATATCAGCATAGAATCATTCAGCAAAAAGGGATGTTTTTTACGTGATCCATGGCGTGGTTTTGATGCTCTGGCTGGGGCTCTGTGCGGTGCAGGATAGTCGTCAACGGCAAATCGCCAATGCCGTGACCCTGGGGGGCGCGTTGTTGGCGCTGGTCTACCTGCTGTGGACGGGCACCACATGGCTGGGGGCGCCGGCCGGCGAGGGCGGCTGGGCCTTTGCCCTGGCGTTGCTGCTGACCCTGCCGGGCTATGTGCTGGGGCGCTTTGGTGCGGGGGATGTGAAACTTCTGGCCGCACTGGCGTTGGCCACCACCACCGACTATTTGTTGTGGTCGCTGATCGGCGCTGCGGTGACACAAGGGGCCTGGTTACTTATTAGTCAATGGCTTAGCAAGCGCCGTAGGGCACCGCTGGAAAAAGCGTCAACAAAGCAGCCTTTCGCACCGTTTGTATTGACAGGGTTTGCGCTCTATTGGCTTTGGATCCATTAGTCGCACAAGGCCTCTATCGCTATGTACATAGTCGGAAAGTAGGTCTACGTTTATTGAACAGGTGTGTAGGATTCTTCGTCGAAAAGGATCGGTCAAACTTTTGGCTTGCCAGGCATGGAGTAGCGCGTGAACAAGCTTACGTCAGCGGTGAAAGTGCTCGTTGTCGACGATCAACCCTTGATCGTGGAAGAGCTCTGCGAGTTTCTCGAAAGCAGTGGTTATCGCTGCGTCCCTTGCGAGTCCAGCCGGCATGCGTTGCAGCGCTTCAGTGAAGACACTGAGATCGGCCTGCTGCTGTGCGACCTACATATGCCGGACATGGATGGCATCGAACTGGTGCAGGCCATGCAGAAAGTGGCGGGCAAGCAGCGGGCGTTCGAGGCGATCATGTTGACGGGCCGTGCCGACAAGCAGGATGTGATCAAGGCCCTGCGCGCAGGGATCTCGGATTACTACCAGAAGCCCATCAACCTCGACGAATTGCTCGAAGGCCTGCAGCGCCAGGAAGCGGCACTTGAAGAGCGGCAAAAAGAGCTGCAACTGGGGCACCTGAACCAGAAGCTGCAATACCTCTCCGAATCCATCAATGACCTGTATCAGGACCTCGACAAGGTGCGCCGTAGCCCGAGTGCCGGGTTGGCAGACGACGGCGAATTTTCGGCGCAAGAGGCGGGGCCGGTGGAAATACCGACCATTTTCCACCAACTGTCGCCCCGTCAGCTGGACGTAGCACGCCTGGTCGGTAAGGGCCAGACCAACTACCAGATCGCCTGTGAGCTGGGGATTACCGAGAACACGGTCAAGTTGTACGTGTCCCAAGTGCTGCGCCTGACCCATATGCACAACCGCACCCAACTGGCGCTGGCGCTGTCGCCGAGCAATTCAGCGATGCGCCAGCGGGTGACTGCGCACTAGTTGCTGCGGCTGCTGCTGCCGCCTTTAGAGCCGCCTCCAGCCTGCTCGAAGTACTGCGGAATCGGATACTTATTGCTGTCCAGCCAGCGCTGCAAGGCCTGCTCCCGCTCTGCGGGGGTCGTGCGTTGTGGCGTTGCTGACGCTGCACGCCCATCAATCTGCAGGGTCAGCCAGTTTTCCGTTTCGGCCTGCTGCGGGGACGAAGGCCCGGGCTCGATGGCCGATGCCGCCAGCGGCAGCAGCGCCAGGCAAACAAGGTAATGGGCTTTCATGGGCAACTCCTTATTTGAGGGTCAGTGGCAGGGCATCGCTGACCGCCGCGACTTTGCGCGTTGCAGTTCTCGTGTTCTTGAGTTGCGCCGCACGTGATTGGGCATCGGTCACTTGCGCGGGGCTCAGGCCCAATTGGCTGACCACTTTTGCCGCCTGGCTCCAATCGTCCTGATAGATCAGCAAGGTCACCAGGTTGATGGCGGCCAACGGGTCACTTTGCTTAAGCTCGATGGCGGTCATGAACTCGAAGCGGGCTTCTTCCAGGCGCCGTTGATTGAGGTACACCACACCCAGGTCATTGCGGATTTTTTCATCGGTGGGCGCCAACTGCGCCGCACGTTGCATATGGGCAATGGCCTGGCTGTTGTCGCCCTTGGCCGCTGCCAGTTGGCCCAGGCCGTGTTCGCCTTCGGCAGTCATGCAGGTGCCCAACAGGCTGCGGTACAACGGCTCGGCCTCGCTGCGTCCCAGTAACCGATAGGCGCGGGCCTTGCGCTGGCGCACCTGGGGCAGGGAATCCGGCAGGTTTTGCAGGTTGGCCAGGCTGGCGTGCAGCTTGCCTTCGTTGGCCATGTCGTCGGCCAGGCTTAGCGCCAGCTCCTGGTCTGAACTGGGCTTGGAACAACTGCCTGGCGTGCCGAACGCTGCCCAGGGCGATTGGCCGTTGGTGGCGCACCCGCCGAGCATCAGCAGGGCCAGGCCGGCAATCAGTGCTTTCATCAATCTCTCCTTAAAAATGGCTTAAGGCACGGGCGATGCCAATAAAGGCCGGACCGCCCAGTACGATCAGCAACGCTGGAAACAGAAAAACCATCATCACCACCGACATTTTTGCCGACATCTTCGAGATGTATTCCTGCAAGCGGGTCAGGCGTCGGTCGTCGAGCAATTGCTTGAGGGCCAGTAAGGATTTCATCGCGCCTCCCCCCTGCAGGATCAGTTGCTGGAGAATGATGCAGGTGTCGGTGAACTCATCCACTTCCAGCAACCTTGCGGTCTTGCCCAGCTCTTCGCCCAGTTCCAGCCCGGAGTCGACCCGCACCAGGATCAGGCGCAGCTCGTGGGTCAGGTGGGGAAGCAAGCGCTGGGCTTCGTTGCCCAGCACGCGCAGTGACTGTTCAACCGCCATGCCCGACTCAAACAGGATGCGCAGCAGCGGAATGAAGGTTGAAATCTCCTTGGCGATGCTTTGCTGGCGGTGTTTGGCGGCAGCGGCAAGCACGCGTTTGGGGAGCAGGTAGCCGATGCCGAGCGCCATCATCGGGGCGATCCAGGCTGGGTCCACATGGGGAAACAGTATGCGTTGCCCCAGGATCGTCACCCCCAGCAGCACAATGGGCAAACCCAACTGAATGGCGGCAAACAGCGAGCGCTGGTTGGCTTTGCGCCAGCCGACCCGGTTAAGCAGGATCTGGGTTTCGTTGTCCAGGCTGACCGAGCGCTGGGCCAGGCGGCTACCACCCAGTTGGCGCATGAACGTGCCGAACTTGTGATCGCTGGCCATATGCCCCTGCAACCGCTCGGCGATCCGCCGCTCGCGACGGCGATGCTCAAGCAACTGGCCGCCCACCAATACGGCAGCGGCGAGCAACAACAGGGCACTGACCAGAAGAGCCATCTCAGACACTCCTCAGCATGCGCCACATGATGAACGTGCCGCCCAGGTCCATTGCCAGTGCCCCGAACAGCATGTAGCGCCCGGTGCCATCGTTCCACATGGTCATCAGGTAGCCGGGGTTGACCAGCATGAAGTAACCCACGATCAAGATGGGCAGCCCGCCCAGCACATAGGCGGTCATGCGTGTTTCGCCGGTCATGGCCTTGAGTTGGCGTGCGCCTTGTTCCCGCTCGCGGATCATTTTGATCAGGTTTTCCAGCAGTTCGCTGGCGTTGCCGCCGTAGCGATGGTTCACCTTCAGGCCCAGGGCAAACAGGCGAAATTCGTCCTGTTCGTAGAACTCGGCGAAGTCGCTGACCGAATCCGGCAGGCTGACCCCCATGCGCACGTTGCGTTGCACGCGGCCCATGGCTTCCTTGAGGGGGTCTTCAACACTTTCGATACCGCCCAATACGGCGTCAGCCAAGGTTCTGCCGGACTTGAGACTGCGCACGCTGTGGTCCAGCAACTGGGGCAGTTGTTCGACCATGCGCTGTACCCGCCGCTGGTAACGCCAGGCTATAAAGAGGCGTAGAACCAGGGGTGGCCCCACCAGCATCACCAGCAGGCCCACGCCATCGGCGACCAGGTAGCCCAGCAGGACGCTGACGGCCCAACCACTGAACCACAGGCCCAGGCGCTCTGTGGGTTTACCCAGGCCCGCGCGCAAAAACATGCGTTCCAGACCCGCCCAACTGGTGCTGGCTTCCTGAACCTCGGGTTGACCGTCGCCGAGGCGCTCCAGCACGCGGTCGGTCTGGGCTTTGCGCAAGCCGTTGTGAAATAGCCACAACGACAGGCCGATCAACATCAGGCAGACAAGCATCAACACAGGTCCAGTCATGCGGCGCTCCCTATGACTGCAAGGCCGATTCACGGCGCAGCTTATCGCCGGCAGGGTTGATGGCCTCGCGCAGGAACCCGAAGCCGGTGCGCCGGTCGAGCCGGAACAGGGTATTGGTGACATACACGTCGTCGCGTATGCCCACCACTTCCACCACTTCACTCACGCAGCGGCGGCCGTCGGGCATGCGCGTCAGTTGAACGATCACGTCCAGCGCGGCGCAGATCATCTGGCGCAGGGTTTTCTCCGCGATCACACGGCCGGTCAGGCCCACCAGGGTTTCCAGGCGCAGCAGCGCATCCTGGGCGTTGTTGGCATGCACGGTACTCATAGAACCATCGTGGCCGGTGTTCATGGCGGTCATCACATCGAGCACTTCCACGCCACGGATTTCCCCGAGGATGATGCGGTCGGGGCGCATCCGCAGGGCGTTGCGAATCAGGTCGCTGGACTTGACCTCACCATGGCCCTCGGCATTGGGCGGGCGGGTTTCCAGGCGCACCACGTGGGGATGGCCCAGTTGCAGTTCGGCCACGTCTTCGATGGTCACCAGGCGTTCATGGGGGTTGATCAACTGGCTGAGGATATTGAGCAACGTGGTCTTGCCGGTGCCGGTACCGCCGCTGATCAGGATGTTGCAGCGCTTGCCCACCGCCTCCTGGAAAAACTCGAAAATGCTTTGGTCGATGGTCTGCATGGCCACCAGGTCGCTGCTCTTGAGCATGTCCTTGCGAAATTTTCGGATCGACAGGCACGGCCCGTCCAGGGCAATGGGCGGGATGATCGCGTTGACCCGGCTGCCATCGGGCAGGCGCGCATCCACCATGGGCGACGACTCATCCAAGCGCCGGCCCAACGGCGCAAGGATGCGTTGCATCACGCGCTCCACGTGGTGATCGTCGATAAACCGCAGGTCACTTTGGTGCAGCAGGCCATCGCGTTCGATAAACACCCGGTGCGGGCCGTTGACCAGGATTTCTGTCACCGAAGGGTCGCGCAGCAGCACTTCCAGCGGGCCGAAACCGGTGAGCTCATCGACGATCTCTTCGGCCAGGCGTTCCATTTCATAACGCGAGATCGCCAGGCGCATGCGGGTGATGTATTCGGAGACTTTGTCGATGACAAATTGCGCCAGGGACTGGCGCGTGCCTTCCAGCAGGTTTTTGCCCGACTCCTCGATGGCATCGATGATGTAGCGGTGCAGCACCAGTTTCAGGCCATCGTGGTCGCTGTTGCCACTGACGGTACGGGCCGGGCCGCCAAACAGCTTTTCGCCGTTCATCGTCCCGACCCCAGGAACCGCTCGAACCAGCGCATCGAGGGTTTTTCCAGGCCTTCGGAGCGTTTTGCCAAGCGCTCGCCCAAAGTACGCACGGCTTGGGTCAGCGGTTCACGGGGGGCCAGTGCAAACAGGGTCTGGCCCTGGTTTTTCACGTTCAGGCGCAACTCGGCGCTCAGGGGCAGGACCGCGACGCACTCCAGGCCAAAGCTTTTTTCCAGGGCTTCGGTGTCGGGTGCACAGGACTTGATATAGCGATCCACCACCAGCTTGGCGTGTTCGAGTTTCATGCCTTTGTCGCGCCAGCGATTGAGCACCGCCAAGTTGCGACGGCAGTCCAGGACGCTCTGGTCGGCGCACCACAGCAGCTTGTCGCAGTGGCTGACAAAGGTGCGCAATGCTTCGCTGTCCGGTTGCCCGGTGATGTTCACGACGATGTGTTGGAAGTGTTGGCGCAGGGCGCTGAGCAACATGAACAGTTCGGCGGCGCTGGTGAGTTTGAGGGGTTCGTCACCGGTGGCGTACGCCAGGATGCGCAGGCCATCGGCGGTGGTGGTGAAGGCGCTGTTGATCAAGGTGGCATCCAGGCGGCGCAAGTGGCGCAGTGCGTCGCCGAAATTGAAGGTGCTTTCCAGGCCCAGCAGGGCAAGGCTGTCACTGCGCGGCAAGCCGAGGTCGAGCAACAGGGTTTGCTGGCCGCTCTTTTGCACCACCAGCGCCAGGTGGGTCGCGAGCATCGCGCCATCGGCGTTGCTCTGGGTGCCAAACAGCACGGTCAGGCCGCCCAACTGCGCATTGCTGGCCACCGGCGGCAGGCGCTTGCTTAGGCGTCGTACCAGGCCGGCCACTTCGCTGGAGCGCGAACCGTAGGCGACAAAATCCCGCGCACCGGCGCGCATGGCATTGAGTACCAGCTGGTTGTCCATGCCATCGCCCAGGGCGACCACGGCGAGCATCGGCTTGGCTTCCAGGGCGCCTTCGATCAGCGCGCTCTGGGCCACCACGTTTTCACGGTCCAGGCCCACGAACACCAGGTTGGCGAAGGTCACGTCCACCAACGCCAACAATTCATCAAGGCTGCCGGTGCCGGCACTCACCACCTGGCCAAGGGGCGCGAGGGCACCTTGGAGCCACTCCAGGTCGGTGGTGTTGCGGGTGATTGCCAGAAAGGTCTGGCTCAGGCTATCGCTCATTGGGACAGTCCCGTGCGGCGGTCGAAATTACCGTTCTCCAGGAAGAACAGGCGGTACCAGTTCGGGTCGTAGCTGCGCAGTTTTTCGCCGGGCAGGGAGGGCAGTGGAGCATTGGCGGCCAGGGGCTGAACCAGGTGCGGCGTAACGATCATCAGCAGTTCTTTTTCTTCACGGCTGATGGTGGAGTCGCGAAAAAATGCACCCAGGACCGGAATGTCACCCAGCCCCGGAAACTTGCCGATGGTGGAGCGGTTATTGGTGCTGATCAGGCCGCTGATCACAAAGCTCTCGCCGTCTGCCAGGGACACACTGGTGTCGGTGCGGCGCACGGTCAGCGCCGGCACCTGGATGCCTTCGATCTGCACCGCGTTGCTGTAGTCCAACTCGCTGACCTCCGGCGCGACCTTGAGAGTGATGCGGTTGCGGTCGATCACCGTCGGCGTGAGGGTCAGGCGGATGCCGAACTCCTTGTATTCGATGGAGATGCTGTCGCTGCCTGAACTGGGCACCGGGATCGGTACTTCACCGCCGGCGAGAAAGGTCGCGCTCTGGCCGCTCATGGCCACGAGGCTGGGCCGAGACAACGTGTAGGCGAAACCACTTTGCTCAAGGGCGTTGATCATGGCCGAGATGCGTCCGCTACCAAAGCCGATATTGAACGATCCATTGGTGACCGCCTGGCCGCGAAAGCTGTTGGTCGGCGCCACTGGTGCGATGGCGTTGCCGGGGCTGCCGAACAGAAAGTTGCCGCCCTGGCCGAACAACGACGTGCTGGCCTCCTTGAGTTTGGTCCGGCTGACTTCAACGAAGCGCACGTCGGTCTGCACTTGGCTGGGCAGCAATGGATCTTCCGAGGGCGACAACGCCAGGCTGGTCAGCGCCGAGGTGGCCTTGCCCTTGACGAATATCATGCTCTGGCGCGGGGCGTTGGCGCAGGCGGTCCATACCATCAGGCTGGTGGCGCCGGTGGTGACGCCGGTCAGCAGGAAATTACGGTCACCGTTGACCCGCACATCGGCGATCCGCGGGTCGCCAATGGCCAGGCGAGTAATCGGCACTGGCGATTGCAGCTCTTGTTGCAGGCCTTCTCCCACCTCGACCACGGCGGGCAGTTGGCCCAAGGCGCTGCAGTTGCCCGGCGCGGCCAGGGCCATGCCCACAGGCAGGCTCGACAGCATCAGGGCCCAGGCCAATTGCGTGAACACGGGTGCGTAGCGATGGCTCATTCAAGGCATCCTTGCTCGATCACGGGGTTTGTGGCGCCGCTTGGGCACCGCGAATCACTTCAATGCCTCGGCGCACGCTTGGCGCGCCACCGGCAGACGCGACTCTTTTCGGCGGGCCGGTCAGGGCCAGTTGAGTAAATTGGTAGAGGTCGCGGTTGGCGCTGGCGAGTTTTTCCGGCGCATCGGTTTCTCCAGCCCAGTAGCGACTGAGCAATTGTTCATCGGCACTGCGTACCGCCAGGCGTAAGGTGCCTGCTTGCGTGGCGAGCATCAGGCGACTCAACAAAGGCTCCGGCACGGCCAGCACCACGGTGCGTGCACCGGCGCGACGTTGAACGGCGGCTGCGCGTTCTTCGGGTGTGGCCGGCGGTGGGACGGCGGGTTGGCCATTGCTGTCCAGGCCCAGTTGGTCGCCGACGCTGAGCAGGCGCATGGCAGGGAGGACGATTTGAGCCGATTGTTCTGCGTTGAGGGCGTCCTGGCGCAGGAACAGCAATACATCTACGTAGTCGCCGGGGCTTAGTTGACCGCCGGCGCCAATCACTTCGTCTACAGCGACGGCCAGTGCGCGCTCGTCGGGGCGGATCATGCGGGCAAGGGGGCCGCCACCGCTGAAGCTCTCTTCGGTGAGCCAAGTGCCGGCGCCAAGGGTGCGCAGCGGCATGCGACCGATGGCCTGGTCGAGGTGGCTCAGGCTGCCGGCAGGCACGGTGCGCAGTTTTTCCACGGCCAGGTCGGCGGCGGTCAGCGGGACAAAAGGCGGAACGTCGTGCACCAGCACCACCACCGGTTGGCGGGTTTGGTCTTCGACGGTGGCGACGGTATTTTCAACGGAAACGACAGGTGCGACGGGAGCGGCGACAGGCTCCGGTTGACGACTCAATACCAGCCCCCAGTACCCGGCAATCAGCGCTCCGACCAACAGCAAGCCGGCCAGGACCATGCTGAGACGACTGTTCATGACGGCTCTCCCTTTCCCGTTGCACTACATGCTCGCTAATCCAAACGAGTTAATTCGCAACCTGGCTGTGATGAACATCTAACGATTTGGCTATTTGAAGGTAGCTCAGCTAGGACGAAATGCCATTACCCCGGGAAAAATTTATCTGAACTATAAAAGGCAACCTTTAGATGGCGGGTTTGTGGCGTCAACTTTACGACTAATACTTTGTGATTAATCCGTTATTACAGTTGTGAGGCTGGGGTTTGTTGACAATGCTCTAGTGGCACGCCGCAATTATCTGGTACTAGAGCCCTTCCGGCTTTCAGTGGCGTTCTTAGGGAGAAGTCTTATGTTCCTTGATCTGATGTTGAAGCTTTATGTCCAAACGCAAATATTCTTCCAGCGCAAAGACGGTGCGTCGGGTATTGAATACGCAATTATCGTGGCGATGGTTGCATTGGTCATTGTCGGGGCCGGCTCTGGGCTTGGAACTAAGATCAAATCGATCTTCGACAGTGTCGCCACTAAAATGACGACGTAAGAGCCTGTTATTTAATGTGGAAAACCCCCTCAGAAGTTCTCTCCGTCCAGGTATTGCCATGAGCGCCTCTTCGCCTTCCCGCCAACAAATTCTATTGGTGGACGACGAAGAGGACGCGCTTATTGAGCTCGCCGAGTCCCTCGAAAATGAGGGATTTGTGTGTTTTACCGCTTTATCTGTAACCGATGCGTTACAAGAATTGACACTTAACCCGGATATCGCCCTGATCATCACCGACCTGCGCATGCCCGAGGAAAGCGGCATCTCCTTGATCAAGCGCCTGCGCGAACACACCTCGCGCGCGCACCTGCCGGTGATCGTGATGTCGGGCCATGCCGAGATGGATGATGTGAGCGATATGCTGCGCCTGCAGGTGCTCGATCTGTTTCGCAAGCCGATCTACTTGGTGCGGTTGATCGATACACTGAACAGCCTGTTCCCCCTTGCCAAAGCCCGTTATTGACCTTGGACGCGCCGCTCCCATCCTGTTGAAATGCAATCAACTATGGGAGCTGGTTTGAACTGGCCTAATGAATTTGGACACATCAATAGGGCGCTATGATGGCGCCCAAACCCGAGGTGTGCAGATGATGCGAAAGTCCTATTCCAGCGAGTTCAAACT